>JAJXWL010000080.1 GCA_021781625.1 bacterium | reverse complement strand
CAAAAGAAATGAGACCCAAGGTTAAAAAACTTGTTCGTAAACTGATGCGCATATTCCTTCCTCCAGAATTCCACTCCGAGGACGAGCCTCGAAGTGGAATTCAATTGTCTGCTTCGTTAATAGAAGTAGAGGTTATCAATCCAGAAATTTTGAGTGGCTGTCGTACCTGTCGCGACAAAAACCAGTTGAGCAATGTACTTTGTGTCAGTTAAGCCACTGAGGTCTAAGTTCGCACTGGTCCAGCCATTGGTGGTGATTCCTGTGACAGGCAATTGCACCGAAACATTGGTGGAGGCGTTGTAAGCCCCGCTGGGAGCAAAGTCGACAACTTTAACACTGAGACCAGCTCCATTTGGTGTCCAGTAGTCAAAATGCAGGTGCTTGGTTAAGGTGCTGATGTTCTGGGGGGTGGTGATATCAGCTCCGTCATAACCGGTGGCAGAACTGAAACTCAATTCATACACAGTTTTTCCTGCGACAGTGACAGGTACCATCGTGGCGGCAGAGGACCAGCTGGCTTGCCAATCTGTCATGGCGACGTTGGTGTATGTTGCGCTACTATTAATCAAGGAGATGACGCTTGAAGCGGCCAAGGTAGGTGCTGTAGCTAAGGTAGTGGGTACCGAAGGCCAAGTAATCCCAGTAGCGATGGCGACATTGTTTCCCGAAGCATCCAAGAATTGAATATCTCCGATTTGATAGCTAGCTCCAGCAGTCAAAGGTCCTGAGTTGGATTGCGTTCCTGCTGAACCATACCATTTGATCGCGAACGGCGTATCCACATGAGTACTGCCATCGCCGTTGTTGGTCGAGAAGAAGGGCTCAGCTTTGAAGCCGTAGCGTGTAGGTTGACCTGTATAAGGATCTGTAGTCGAAGTACTGTTATCCGTGATGTCGGTGATAGGAATGGTCACTTCTGTCCAGTTGGTAATGCTGGTTACACCCAAATCCTGAGTGCTAGTTGAAGCATTCGAAGCGTCTTTGACCGTACTGCTGTACTGAAGAGGAATGGTATACTCGTTACCTGAACCAGAAGTTGCGCTTTTCCACTGAATGAAGAAGGCAAGTTGTGAGGGGAGAATCGACGCCGATTTAATTTTGAATTTGATGGTAGCGACTTTGCTGAGGTCATAATAACCTGTTGCGGCTGTGGGAGCCATGCCCCAGCCAATGCCTCCGTCCCAGTAAGAGGGGTAACTGTTGAAGGTCCCTGTAGCCGGTAGCGTTGACGTCGCGATGGTCGCACTGCCATTCCCACCCATATCTTGAACCGACAAAAGTTGATTCGTTGGTGAAGTCGACCACGTCAAGGTACTGTCCGAGAACAACGTCGTCGGGGCAGCAAGTGCTGTTGGCGTAGGCGTAGGCGTAGGCGTAGGCGTAGGCGTAGCTGTGGTCGAACTCGAACTACTAGTAGGACTTTGACAACCCACCACTGTTAGGATGGCGAGCCCTGCAAGCATCCCGCGAAAAAGATTTTTTTTCATGATTTTCCTCCTTTTGGAAATCTCATTAAAAACTCCAGCCGGCATAAAGCTCGGCGACAAAACGATCATTGAGAGTGACCCCGTTTAACACTTGTTCTGTAGCGGGGGTAGAAGACCCATAGCTTCGTTCATAGAAACGAAGTCCAATGCGGTCTGAATCTGTGAGGAACGAAATGGGTTTCAGACCGTAAGCCACGCCCACCATCCACTGTGTGGGGTAGTTGATGCCGAATTGACGCATCCAATCGAAGGGGCCCCAGGCATTGCTGGCATAGTTTCCTTCGAAATAGAGTCTGTCCCAGGCCACTTGTGCGCCGGTTTTCCAAAACTGAACAACTGGAGCGACATTGGAAGAGTTGACCCCTGTAGCTTGTTGATCCGCTACTTGACCGGTCAAATTGATCCGTAAACCAGGTGCTGGACGGCCTGTGACCCGCGCTAAGAACGAGTAGGTGTTATCTACTGCGGGTAAGCCCGCTGTAAAAGCATAGATATGATAATTGTCTGCCGCTAAGAAGGACGAGGCATCGGTGGGCCCAAGGTGAAAATTGTACAAGAGCCCCAAACTCGCCGCTAAAGGAGCTGCTTCACGGTCTGGGTTATTCCAATCATAGAAATACGTCGCTCCCGAGGGGTTCCAGGTAAATAAGGCTTCGGCCTGCAGAGCTTCACGGTTATCCCAAACGGTAAAGCTATCAACCAAGGGATTTCGGGGGGTAACACCCAAACTGGTTTGATTGAGGGGACCAACAAGGGGGACTCGGTACAAACCGGTGCCTGTCAACGAGAAATCCCCATAAATTCCCGTCAGGGAAACTTTGAATTCCGAACGATTACCCGAGCCAGAATCATAGAGTTGACTTCCATCGTGTGAAACGGCGGCGTGGGTATCTGCTAACAGGCCAGCATAAATGTATTGGACCATAGCTTGGACATAGGGGAGGTCCGTTGTCGTGAAACGAATTTTTCCGGCAAAGGAATCCGCCAAGGAGAATTCTTTCCCCGTCGTAATAGTGTTCCCTGAAACTGTGGTGTAGGTGAACTGTGAGGAGGCAACACGATCATAACGAGCCATCAACGCTCCCGTTTCAAGAGTGAAGAGGTGGGGGAAGTTGTAATTAAAGTCTAAGCTCGTCCAACGGTCTGCGTGCTTTTGGGCATCGGTTTGAGCTGGCGCTCCCCCAGAAACCCCAATGGTAGGTAATTCTTCTGGACCGAGATAAGGTGAGACCTCTTCATCATGAATAAGGGTAAGGCTCCCTTGAGGGATATTATACGTATACTTTAAGAAGATAGAAGGATTAGCTCCCCAGTAAATTTCTGGACCCGCATAGATCGTGAGGTCTGGAAGAACGGTGGGGGAGTGAAATTCAAGCCCCAATGGAGCCTTGCTGCCCCCTTTATCCATGTGAAACAAATCAAAGGTTTCAGGCAAAAGACCAAAAAAGTCACCTTGATTTCCCCAATCCGCGTGACCGTCATGATAATGGAAGGTCGCGTCCAAAAGGGTGGACTTATAGTTCAGGGTCGCCTGATACAGTTCGATGGGTTGAACCACATACGTGGTATTCCCCGAGAGCAGGGCCGCAGATTCTATGGGGTCGGGAATATCATAGATCGGGTTATTGGAGACTTGGTTGGGGAGTAGTCTCACAACCACAGAACCGGAGACACCTTCCGAG
The DNA here is from genome assembly GCA_021781625.1 of bacterium. The sequence goes on along the minus strand of JAJXWL010000080.1, from coordinate 4,412 downwards.
GGGTTAAAGGTTACCCCAAGTTTAGTGGTCGTCTGATCTTGGGCGGTGAGTCCCGTTAGACCATTTTGGCTCCAAGCATGGTCATCGCCTTTGAGGTAAGTTCGTGATTCGATGCTCCCGTGGACTTCAAATACAGGGTGGGGATTAGTGGTCCCATCGTAGAATTCCAAAGCTAAGGCCTTGGCTTGAAAGTTCCCGTCTTGTACCTGAAGGTTTTGGAAGGCTTGGTCGATATCTTGCTTATTAGACGTATACAGATCAAGGGTCCAAAGTTGCTTCAAAAGGTAATAACTCATCCGCGGCAACCGCACCGGAATACCTTGTTCCGTTTTTTGGCTAAGGCTACACAGCCCAAACCATTCCTCGTTCATGTTATTCTTTCCGGGAATCGCATCAAAGGCATAGGCGCCATTGGTCCAGGTGCCTTCTGTGTCGTGGGTAGACAAACCGGTGGTCATGCCATTTTTCCACCATTCATCCATCCATTCAAAGACATAGCCGCCTAAGCAGTTGGCCGCTTCTCCTTTGCCATAAGCTTCCTGGTAGATTTCCTTCCATTGGCTGGCGATGAGTTCGGCTTGGTCTTTTTGATCTTCTTGATTGGTGGCTACATTGTAGGCATCTGCACCCAATTCTGTGTAGACAAAAGGTTTGTTAAGAATCTTGGCAATGCTATTGTAAAACCCCGCATACGACTTGGGACCTCGATACGTATTAACCCCCAAGATATCGAGATCAGGGACAAGATCTCGGATCAGATTGAGGTAGCCTAAGTCCCCATTTACCAGACCCATCGGGTGGTGGGGGTCAATTTTTTTTCCCATTGCCAAAGCTTGTCCCATGAGGCTATAGAGCGCTTTGGCCTTAATGGTATTGGCTTCACCACTGGGCAAATTCTCTGTGGCGGCAGAACTCCAATCAAGCCCGTAGTTGGATTCATTTCCCAACATATAGAGAAGTACCCCGGGTGTATCTTTGTAAGTTTCAAAGGTCTTTTTAGCCTCCGCTAAGAGGTACTTTCGGGTGTCTGGGTCAGCATAATTGGTGGGAAACTGCCAACGTCCATCCACTGTAACTCCATACCTGCCAAATAGATCGTTAACCATGGTGTAGATACCGTATTGATTGTAGATGTACTCGATCCAACGAGGAGGGACTACCGAAAACACACGGATGGTGTTGACTCCCATGTTCTTCATCAAAGTCATATCCGTATCAATCGTGTGTCGGATGACTGAGTCTGGCTGTGACCAAAGATCGTAGGTAAAGTTTTCGCCAATGGGAGTGTAAGACCAAACAACGCCTTTGACATTGAAATCGGAGCCATCCACTTGAAGTTTCCAACCTTGGGCATCATGGACCACCTGAACGTCAGAACTTTGGGCCTGAAGAGCGGTAGAAAGGCAAAAAAGCACGGTAAGTGAGGATAAGATTTTTTTAATCATGGCTGTCCTCGGGCGCGGCAACCATCACCCCATTCCCCCAGACAGAAGCATCGTAATAGGGGTTGTCATTTTTAGAACTCCAGTGCAACAAATTTTCACGTTCACCATCACTAGCGTCATTGATTTGGAACTCAGCTCGGAAGGCTTGCCCGACTTGGAGGTTTTGCATGTTGAGCATACGTAAGGGAATTCGAACTTCAATGCGATACCCTTTGGAGGTGTAGATACAAGTTCCGCCCAAGTTGGGTCGTTTATCCACGGTGATGTCATTGATAGAAATCCCCACCGCATGCGGATTGCTTCGGCTCCGGGGAACGAGGCGGATGTGCATGTCTTGCATGGATAGCGTTTGATGAGAACTTGTATCTGTACTGATGTAGACTTCTACAGAGTCATTGTGCCAAGCAATGGGTGCGGGTAAGGGATTCTCGTTGGCCGTTGAGTCCGTAATGTCTGCTAAAATATACAGATATTTGTTGTCACTTTGCAGAACAAAAACACCGGAAGGGTCATTTGGTCCTCGAGGTGCCCCAAAAACAAAGATTTGAGGTGAAGTTCCCTGAAGATGATTCCATCCTGAATACGTGCCATCATCTTTTGGTAGTGTTTTTGTCAGGTAAAGTACAGCTTCCTGATTATGATTATATAGTTCTGGCTCAGCGAAAATCGGTGAAGCTCCTAAAATTAAAACCAATACGGCTAGAAGCCGGATGAAATGCATGAACAAACTCCTTTTTTCCTTAGAAAGGTCTTCAAAGTTACGTTAAGCCGACTTTGAAAATCTGTCAATAAAAAATGTAGACGTAAACATAATATTTTTCACTTTGCTTGAATAGGTAGGTAATCTTAGGAATATTTTAACTTGTCGGAAAAAGATAAAGGTAAGGACATCAGGCTTTGGTATAAAAAAAGCGACCTCAACGAGGTCGCTTTAACTTAGTGTGAATGTCGGAAAGTTACAGAAGTTGCGAGGCAGTGGTTTGTGTCATCTCTTCCGGTGGGGAAAACTCACTTTCACCACCACGTTTTTTGGCAAAATTGACCGTGATTTTTTTTCCACGGTAGTTTGATCCGTCTATCTTTGTGATTACAGAGGAGGCTACTTCCTCAGCGACTTCAACAAAAGAGTAGTTTTCGAGAATCTTAATTCCTCCTAGATCCGCTTTGCTGATTCCCCCAGCTGAAACCAAAAATAGGATGAGATCTCGAGGGAAAACTCGACGATTCTTTCCAATGTTGACAAATAAAGTCGCAACTTGGGCTGGTTTCCTTCGAGGAGCTTTTGGAGAAGAGTGTCGTAATAAATAAGCGGCAACATAACTGCGAAGAAAAAAAGGAACGGTCTTGCGAAAGGTTTTTCTGTAGGCATCGAGTTCTGCGGGGTCTTCTTCCCGAAGTTTTTTGATAATTTCCTCAAGCGACGCCTGAAAAGCGGAAAGATCCAGTTCCGCGCTTTGTTTTGGGCTCACAGAGCTTCCTCCCTAAAAAAGACACCATAACTCAAGGTTCAACGAACGCTTAGGATGTCCAAAAAAAGATAACCGCCGATTTTTGCCTTTGTCAAGAAAAGGAGGCGTTTGCCGAAAAAAGACTGAGGTGTAAGATGAAAGTTCAAGGGAAATTGCTGGTGGTAGCCCTGCTTCTGATGGGAATTCTTTTCGGTGTTAACTCAATATCAGCCTTAGAATTGAGATTTTTGTACCATCAAGGTGACGAATATCATTTCTATGGAACTAGTCAGCAAGTCGTTTATCTAAATGGAAATCGGTTGCAAAATAATCTGGATACCTATCGAGTCAGTTACCAAGTGACGCAAGCAACGGACCATCAAGGACGCTTAGTCGGAGAAACCCTATATACCAGTCAGAGGAATGGTCAATCGGCCCATCAAATTGATGAAAGTTTTCATACAGACTACGTTTGTGATGAGTTAGGGCGTTATCAGATTTCTCCTGAAGAGGTCCTCCCCGTCGTTCGCGGAGTGCCGACATTTCCGAAACGTTCCTTACAACCAGGTGATCAATGGGTAGCTCCTGGTGAAGAGCGCGAAGATTTTTCGGATATTCAAGCCTTTACCAAAGCCGCAGGCCGCCCCTTACCGGCCTTTCCCATACCCCTTCAGGTTCACTACACCTACGTGGGGCCTGTCGAAAAGGATGGCCAAACGTTAGAACTGCTGAAGGCTGACTATCAACTTTCTTACCGCGCCACGGTTTCTCCTGACATTTATCCTCTTTATCCAGCCTTCATAACAGGTTTTGTTCATGCCAAGATCTGGTTTAATCAAGAAAAAGGGCATGAAGACTCTTACCAAGACAATTATCAGATTGTTCTTCACCTCAATTCTGGAGAAACCCTGGAATTTGATGGGGAAAGCCAATCGAAAATCATACAAGCGAAACTTATGGATAAGCCCAAAGTTGTGGAAGAAGTCAAGAAAAGCCTAGAAGAAAAAGGGTTAGGGAATATTCAAGTCCGTACCAACGATAAAGGGGTGGTACTGAACCTAGACAATATCCAATTCCCAGCTGACTCTGCAGAGCTTCTACCATCTGAACAGGATAAACTCAAAAAAATCGGAACGATACTTTCTAAGTACCCTGACCGAGATTTTTTGGTTGAGGGCTTTACTGCCTTAGCGGGGACGGCAGAAGACCGATTGAAACTGTCACAAGATCGAGCCGCCGCAGTAGGGAACTACTTAGTGACCATAGGTGTTCGTAAACCAGCACAAATTACCTATCGAGGCTGGGGGGCTGAAAAACCTTTGGCTCCCAATGACAATGAAGCGGATATGAAGAAAAATCGCCGCGTAGAGATTACCATCCTTGAAAACTAGTTGAAACTTATAAATACAGACCAATGGTCTTAGATAATTCGGACCCTTGGTCCAGCTAGCAGGGGGATTGACTGGGTTTAGGCTAACTTCAGAAGAAGAAGGAGGCCTTTATGCTGACGTTACGAAAA
>JAJXWL010000079.1 GCA_021781625.1 bacterium | reverse complement strand
CACCGTACTTGCTTTGGTTCATGATTGGTGCACAGATGTCGTGGCAAACCTCCCGATCTTAGCCAGGTTTGAAGAAGCTGGTTATCTTCGTTTGGCCATTCTCGAAAAAAATCCCCACAATACCGAGCTAGGGCTGTTGTATCCACATCGCAGTGGAGAAGTTCACATTCCTATTTATATCGCTTATGACCACCAGTCCCAGGAATTGGGACACTTTATTGAACGTTCGTCCCGCTTAGATTCCTGGCAAACCTCATGGATAGAAGAGTTTTGGCAAACCCATCCAGATTTCACACGAACTCCCGAGTTCTCCCAGTTGGAGGAAACCACCAAAGCCCAGCTGATCCAGTGGTTAGTCACGCGACGGGGGGAAGTCCGGGATAGGGAACGCGAAGATATGGCCCACTGGCTGGTCAAGGCGGTTTCGTCATGAGTCTGCTAAAGGGTAGAGTTCATAATTTTATCCTTGTGGGGTGCCTCAGCCTTGTTGGTAGCCTACCGATTTTAGCGCAGTCCGCCGGGGAACCTTGGTTCACCGATTATGTTCACGGCAATAGAAATGACTGGCAGGCCCATTTAACAGAAGCCAAAATCGAATTGCCCTCGCCCCCGACGGCCGATACTTTATATTCCTTGCTCGTAGCTGAATTTGGTGCCGTAGGAACACAACTTAAGCACCACCAAACAGACTCAGCCAAAAGCTTGCTCCAAGAGGCCCTGCAAAAACTTGCTACTCTGAAAAGTCTTGAAACTTCGGCGAGAACTTGGTTTATTTCAGCGGCCTTAAATAGTCTTGCGATTCAGCTCGACCCTTGGCAAGCTCCCTTTCTGGGTCCCAAAGTCCAACAAGAAATTCAGAAAGCTCAGGAGGCTGACCCCACCTTGCCAGAAGTTTGGTTGATGAAAGGAGACATTTCTTACAACGAACCCCCTTTATTTGGCGGTTCAACCGAAAAGGCCATTGTGGACTGGCAAAAAGCTCGTGAGCTATGGCAGGCTGGCAGTGCAGACAGTCGGCATTCGTGGCTCTATCTGCTTACCCTTGCCAATCTTATTCACGCTGAACTTAAGGCTGGCCAGACCGACAAGGCCCAAGAATATTGGCAAGACATGACGAACGAGGCCCCGGACTTATCGACGCAACAGGCCAGGTTCTTTCCTTAGTGTGAACTGACCCTAACGATTCAGCCACCGTGCTGCCTCGACGGCCCCGTAAGTGATCAGCCAATCGGCACCGGCTCGGCGAATCGCAAAGAGGTTTTCCATCAGGCCCTCTTCATAGTCAAAGAGACCTTGAGACGCTCCATGAACGACCATCATATATTCGCCTGAAGTATGGTAGGCCGCTAAAGGAGCTTCGGGAAAGGCTGTTTTTACCCTTTCGATCATGTCTAAATAAAACGTAGCCGGTTTCACCATGACGGCATCGGCACCTTCTTCAAGATCCGCACGTACTTCTTCCACGCCTTGTAGCCGTGTACGATAATCCATTTGATACGATTTGCGGTCACCGTGACTAGGAGCAGAACCTGCGGCATCCCGAAAGGGACCATACAGCTTGCTGGCATATTTCGCAGAATACCCCATAATTTTGGCATGGAGATGCTCTTGTATTAAGCGCTCGCGAATCGCCAGAACTTGACCGTCCATCATCGCGGAAGGCGCCACATAGTCGGCACCAGCCCGAGCGTGAGAGGCTGCCATGGCCGCCAACACGGGTAAAGTCGCATCATTATCTACAGTTTGGCCGCGAAGAATGCCGCAATGGCCATGATCGGTATAAGCACAAACACAAACATCCGTCATAACGGTTAAGCCTGACAAGCGGTTTTTGAGCTCTGCCACGGCCCGAGACACCAGAGCGTCGTCTTTCACGGCGGCTTGCGCCAAAGGGTGCTTGTGAGAATTCTCTGGCACACCAAAAAGCAGAACTTTGGTTACTCCGGCATCGCGGGCAACCTTGGCGGCTTCGACGAGGCGATCAAGGGATAAATGGGATACCCCTTTGAGCGTTGGAATGGGCTCTTCAATCCCCTGCCCTTCCACCACAAACAGGGGAAGAATCAAGTCCTCTACCCCTAAGCTGACATCGGCATGGTGATCACGCAATTCCTGAGTAGCCCTTAAGGGACGAAAACGTCGAAACAAATCAGCCATGGTGTGAAGTTCTCCTTATTCCCAGTACCGAGGGACCCAAGCGAAACGTGGGATACAATTCCTGCAAAGCAACAGCTGTAGGCTCCCCCATGGGGGTCAATAATAAGTTCGGGGGCAATTGGGGGAAGCATGAATATAACACTCGAGCACAAGAGGGAGAGGTGACCACCACCTCTTCAATCTGGGACCAATCTGGATCGGGGCACGCCAAAGGTCGATTTCGATATACGGTGACACGTTGAACTGTCCAACCTTGATGAGACAGTCCTGACAACACCTCAGAAGCAATTTCGGACGCGGGAAACAAGAGTTTCTTACCTTCTGCAGAGCGGTTTGCCAAGGCTGAAACTAACCCCTGAGCGTCTTCACGTTCGGCGATTAAGTCGGCAATCCAGCCTTCATCTTTCAAGGCCTGGGCAGTCGCACGTCCCACAGCGGCAATTTTCCAGGGTTGTGGGCTTTGCCAACCCAAACGACGCCAGGCACCTGTCACAATTCTGACAGCAGTACGGCTGGTAAGCGCCACCCAAGTGTATTGTGGAGTCTGAGCCAAAGCTTGGTCCAATTCTTCAGGGGATAAGGGATCTAGACTGATGAGGGCATGATGCCATATACCACGAGGACGCCAAAAGCGGCTGGGGTCTGTTCCTGCATACCAGGTGTGCGGGGGCCCCGCTTGTACCTGGTTTTCAGGCCATAAAACTTCTTCGTCGTTATGCTTTTCTGGACTTCGAACATCAAGTCCCCCCCAGAGCGCCCTGACATCGCCACGGTCAGCTCGACAGGTCACAGCTAAATAGCCTTGAAGAGGGTGAGTATCAAACGGCAAAATGGCACTGATTCTCGCGGTCAGCCCCAGGCGTTCTAAAGCACAGGTGGCGACTATAAGGGCATCAAGTTCTCCACGATCCACCAGGGCTAGACGTTCTTCGATAGTCCCACGGATGGGAACGATGGTGAGGTCCTTCCGGGCGGCCAAAACTTCTGCTTGGCGCAAAGGGGACGAGGTGCCCACACGAGCCCGAGGAGGAAGACCATTCGGAAAGGTAAGTTTCCCGAGTTCTTGGCTACACACCAAAGCATCGGTGCCAGTTTTAGGAGTTAATAAAGCCGCCACGACTAAACCCTCAGGGAGAGGGACGGGTAAATCTTTTGCGGAATGGATGGCAAAATCGGCTTGGCCTTGAAACAGGGCAGTATCTAGTTCTCTGGTAAAAAGATCCGCAGGAGCTTGACCGTCTAAGAGGCTAACTTCTTTGTGTCGGTCTCCCCAACTCGTCAAAAACTGAGTTTCAAACGAGGGAAGCTGAGGGCTTCTCTGGGCCCAATATTCTTCTAAAGCAAAAAGAGCCTCATGCACCTGAACCCGAGCCAAGGGGCTGGAACGGCTGAGAATTTTGAGAACACCCGACATCTTAGACCGCCACCATGGAAGCCCGTTGAAAAAACTTTTTCACCTCGTCGTGGATGATCTCTTCTGCCGCGCTAACTTCCTTTTCCCTATCTTTAAGGTTGTTGGCGGCCTCTTTTTCCAGGTCTGTCACATTAAAGAGACTCACTCCAGGTAAACTGCCAATTTGTGGGTCGACATCGCGTGGCACAGCCAAGTCAAAAATACGTCGCGGACCACTAACAGGAAAATCCTGACTGGTCACGAGAAAACCGGGGGCGGAGGTCGCACTGATGAGGACATCCTGACCTGACAAAAGTTGAGAAAGCTGTTGAAGGGGCACTGGTGTTCCACTCCCCCACTCTCGACAAACCGCTTCGGCCTTTTCGAAGGTTCGATTCACGAGGTGAAAAGTGCGGTTACCCCTATCATGAAGAAAACGAAGAATACCCAAAATTTGTTTGTTGACCCCCACGGCTATGACCCTCAAATGTTCTAGGGGAATGGAACCCTGGGTGAGTAAACTCGTGACAATTTGGGCGTGACCAACCGCCCCCCGGTTTAAGCGAGTTTCCGTTCTAACCCGCTTTCCCACGCGAAGGGCTGCTTGAAACATTTTATGCAATCCTCCCGAAAGAGGACCCGCCAAACGTGCTTCTTCATAAGCATGCTTCACTTGACTTTGAATCTGATTTTCACCCAGTAAAGGGGATTCCAGACCGCTGACCACACGAAATAAATGCTCAAGTACAAGAGGATCAGGCAGACCTTCACCTTCGTAAACTTCAACCCTGTCACAAGTTGCTAAGCTAACACGCGAAAGAGGCTGGTCGACAACACCTTCTTTGAGCAACTTTTCACGCTCTTCCAGAGTTGAAGAGGCGTCCACACCACGAAAGATGATCACGGTAAAACCTTCTCAAACATACCAATTCTAAAATAGCTTGACGTTCCGTAAGGGTCAACGGTTATCAAAGCTGATGGTTTCTTCAATCGCACGACGTTGATCGGCTGAAGGACTGACTATGATACCCCTGGACAACCACACGGGTTCCTGCTCGACGACAACAGTGGTTTTATAGGGAATATGCTCATAAAACCACCGAGCGTCTGGCACAGTTAAGTGGAAACAACCGTGGGAGGCCTCATGGAGAAGAGCCGCTGAAACTTTAGGAAGCACCCGATGATGAACATCCATTGGTACGCTGTGAAAAAGATAAACCCCGTTTCCTAACCATGAAACCCAATAGGCGGCCCCTTCTTGGTATTGGGGAGCATAAAACCAAGTTCCTCTTTTGTGCTGAATGTGATAGACGCCAAGCGGTGACTCGTCTCCGGCAAGACTTTCCATTCCCGAGGAAGTGGCCATAATGTAAATCACACGTTCACCATTCAAAATATACACTAACTGTTGACTGATGCTAACATCCACCCAGAGCTTTTCGCCAGGGCGCAAATACGGATAGGGCCCTCCTGAAGGGCGAAACGGATCATATTTCTGATAAATACCATCTAAAACTGATGGTACTGGCGGCGGGGTATTATGGTCGGTAGCTCGCAACCCCCAGGCAGCCCCCCCCAGAATGGTAAACAGGATGAGCGCCCCTGCCCCTATCCGAATCTTCATCGTTATCCCCCTCTGGTAAACCGACAGCATACTTGCAGAAAACAGTACCTTTCTAGCTTAGTAACAAATTTAGCTTGACTTTTCCAGACATATCGTCGATCATGAAGATGGTTCTTAATAAAAAGTGAGAACTTTCTTTTCCCACTGTTCGGTTCGGTTCCTGGAGACGCAAGTTCGCTTCGTTCGCTAAGCCCCGAGAAATGGAAAAGGGCTTATCGTCGATAAGCTATACTTCGCGGTTTATTCCGCACCCAAGGAGCCTCTCATGGCTAAAAAAATCTACGTCGGCAACCTCAGCTATCACACCACCGATGATTCTCTCCGCTCAGCTTTTTCTCAGTTTGGAGAAGTTGTTTCTGCCAACATCATCATTGACCGCTACACCGGCAATTCTAAAGGTTTCGGCTTTGTCGAAATGTCTTCTGACCAATCCGCTTCTGCCGCCATTGCTGGTTTGAATTCGAAGGAACTCGATGGCCGCCAATTACGCGTCAACGAAGCCAACGAAAAACCTGCTCGCGACAACGGTCGCTGGTAATTTTTTCTCTCGCTGAATAGCGGACTTCGTTTATACTGTGAGTATGTATGTCACCACGGTAGATTATGAAGTTCGCCCAGAAGCCTGCCGGGAAGCCTGCAGGCTTTGGACTGAGATTGTCGTTGAAGCAGCTCGGGAACGTCCTGGCTTCATCAAACTAGAGTTACTTTCCCGCGAAGGTCATCTTTTAGCGATTGGCGCTTGGGAGCACCGTGATTTTGCTCGGGCTTTTTTAGAAACCGGCATCTTTCAGAAACTGACCGAAAATCTTAAACCGTATCTAGTTCGTGACCCCCTACCCCTTGAGTGGCATCCCGAGGTTTTTCTTGAACGCTGAAGGACGATTTGTTTTATCTTTTCCAGTTCGAGCTCTTTTAACCCTACTCATTTTTGGTTGTGCGAGTGGCCTTTGGGGCTTCGCTCCTACCTTTTCTTGGTCCACCGGAACTTTTTTTCAAACAGGACAAATTCGAGAACTCGTGTTTACCGATCCCGTTACTGGAACACTCACCAGTCGACTGGAATGGCCTATTCCTCCCACCACTGGCATTTGTGATTCCTTTACCGCCCAATGGCTACCTTGGCTAGATACCAGAGCTTCTTTATCGCTCGCTCTCTTTTCCGCCAGCGGTACCATGACCGATCAAGATTGGAATATCAGCGGTCTTATCAGTGGGACAACAGTCAATGCGCTCTCCTCTTGGCCCCAAACCAATTTAGATGAATCAGAACAATTCGGTTTTTCGGTAGGCCTTCCCTTGCATAGCCCCCTCATACCCTTAACTTGGCGTCCCAACCTAGGCTTTTTCTATCGCCGGCAAATTTGGAGCGCATGGGGGCCCTCTCAAACCGTGGCTACGTCTACGACGAATCCCGCCCTTACTCAAACTTTTCCACTCCCCTCAGGGATACAAGTGCGTTACACCTTGCAAAGTTTTATTGGTTATTTAGGGCTTGAGGCTTCTTACCAGAACTCTGCCTGGACTTTTGGTGGAGAGATCGACGGATCCCCCTTTCCCTATTATCAAGATCAAGATTTTCACATTCCTAACGGTTATCGCTTTATTGATAATATGTTTGGTGGGTTCTGGCTACGCCCAAGCTTTTATACGGTTTGGCATACCGAGGCTGGAAATTGGAAGTTAAGTTTAACGTATGAAATTTCCCGCTATTCCCGTGGAGACACGTATCAGACTCCCCTCACCAGTTATGTCTACTTCGCCGTATACCCCCAAGACGCGGGAAGTGAAGCAGATATTCTGACTGTTAGTCTCAGCTGGTCGCCCGACTTCTAAAAAACCTCAGAATCTGTTCCTCAAAATCTGAGTTCTCCAAATTTTTCTAGTCCAAAGTGTTATTCCTGACTATACTAGGCTGTAGCAAGGGGGCGACATGGCACATTACAATATTGGTTTTGATCTCGGTGGTACTAAAATGCTGGCTGGTCTGGTGGATGCCGATCTCCGTGTTATTGAAACTGTAAAAAGAAAAAGTAAAAGCGAAGCTGGCGCAGAAGCAGTCTTTCAAGACATCGCCGGCACACTAAAAGAACTTTTAGAAAAATCAGGCAAAGCCCCTGAAGAAATTGGGGCGATTGGGCTTTCTGTGCCTGGCATTCTCGATCGAAAAAAAGGCCTGGTCGTTCGGACACCCAACCTCGGTTTTAGTGATTTTCCTTTAGTTGCCCGTTTAAAAGAACACTTACCAGTACCGGTAATACTCGAAAATGATGTTAATGCCGGAGTGTGGGGTGAGTATGTCGCCGGGGCGGCACGTGGCTACCGGCATGTCCTCGGAGTGTTTCCCGGAACAGGTATCGGGGGAGGGCTCATCATCAACGGGGATTTGTACCTCGGGGCTGGTGGTAATGCCGGTGAAATTGGCCACATGGTCATTCAATGGGATGGGGCCTTGTGTGGATGCGGCCAACGAGGACACATTGAAGCCTTGGCT
>JAJXWL010000078.1 GCA_021781625.1 bacterium | reverse complement strand
GACGGTCGAGGCACTGTCCGCAGCGTCTTCCACTACGTATTGAAGATCATATTTGTTTTGGAAATAGCGGGCTTCGTTGGCCCGAAGACCTGCTAAGGCCTCGGCGACCGGGGAACTTTCTAGCCCTATCGTCGACACGTTTTTAAAATCTACGAGGTATGACATCTTGCTCTCCTTGCCCCCAGGGTAAGTTTACTATATAATCAAGTTACTTGAAAATCAAGCTAATTCAAGAAGATTCAAGGAGCACCCATGTCATTCACCGAGGGGGAACGCTTGGCCCTCAAGGCTGTACGCGAAGTAGGCTTGGGAACAATTTTATTTCGGAATTCTCTCGCCAAGAGCTTAGACCTCAACCTCACCGAGTCCTTGTGTTTGACCTTATTAGGGATTCAAGAGTCTTTGTCTCCGAGCCGGTTGGCCAAACTGGTCGGGTTGACTACGGGGGCGACCACAACGCTTTTAGACCGCTTGGAACGCCAGGGTTTGGTCGAGCGTAGAGCCAATCCCCATGACCGCCGAGGTGTCGAAATCGTCCTGACCTCAACGTATCAAGAAAAAGCTCAAAAGTTGGTCGAGGGGGTCCAAAAGGCTCATCGAGAGCTACTTCAAAGTTATTCAGAGGAGGAGCTTGCGCTGATTACGGGGTTTCTGATGAAATTTACTCAGAATTTGAAAGAACATTCGAGCGACGTCCGCGAGCTTCTTGGTTGACAGGTGGGGAAGGTTGACAGAGCAGATGGAATTGTTTACTATGTGACTAATGGTTCACTTGCAGATTCCTAGCCCCCAGCAGATTAACCAACAGGCAGAAATCTTTCAGGCCTTGTCGAGTCCGGCCCGTCTTGTTGTTCTGCAAGCCTTGAGAAGCGGAGAACATTCTGTCAATGAACTGGTGGACATCCTGGCCGACTTACAGTGTGCCTGTTCTGCCGAGAGAACCAATATCTCAAAGCACCTCAGTGTCTTGAGGCAACTGGGGTTGGTTGAGGTTCGCGAAGAGGGACAACGTCGACTCTACCGCTTAGGGCGTTCCCTTTTGGTGGAAAGACTGCTGGAAGATGAACTTTGGGGTTTTGGTTTGGAGCCACGCTTAAGGTAAGGGTTTGAGCTTTATCTTTTTTTTGTTTTATATGTGAGTTTAATATCACGGTGAAAAATATTTCACGTGAAAAGGAGTAACGTTATGTTGATGGAAATCTTCGGAAGCGGCTGTGCGAATTGTGCCAAGTTAGAGGCTCACGCGAAAGAGGCCGCCGTACGGCTTGGAGTCGAAGCCACGGTCAAAAAGGTCACAGACTTTGGTGAAATCGCCGCCCGCGGCATTATGAGTACTCCCGGTTTTGCCGTAGACGGCCAGCTCCTTTCCACGGGTCGAGTGTTGAGCGTCGAGCAGATCTTGCGCCTTCTTCAGGAGAAATAACGTGGACAGCTCTACACCTTGGGGGGCAGCCCTAAGCTTTTTTGTCGGGGATATTGTTAAGATTTTCCTCTTGTTGGTTGTGATCATCTTTGCCGTGTCAGTCCTTCGGACCTTTTTTCCCCCCGAAGCGGTTCGGGATCGCCTTGCCAAATTGCCACGCTGGTTGGCTCACCTTTTAGCCTCGTTGCTGGGTGTGATCACGCCCTTTTGCTCCTGTAGCGCCGTACCTTTGTTTCTTGGTTTTGTCGAAGCCGGTATCCCTTTGGGCGTTACCTTTAGCTTTTTGGTGGCTTCACCCATGATCAATGAAGTCGCTCTTGTGATGCTATTGGGGTTATTCGGTTGGCAAATTGCCTTACTGTACATCGGCTTTGGGCTTGTGATTGCTCTCATCTCGGGGATGATCCTTGGTAAGCTCAAAGTTGAACCTTTGTTACAGGACTTTGTGCTGAAAAACCTCAAGAAAGCTCCCCCTCTGGTGCGCATTCGCCAAACTTGGGGGGACCGCGTGTCCTTTGCTTGGGGCTATACCCTCGACATCCTACGTAAGGTTTCACTTTGGGTGGTGTTGGGTGTCGGGTTAGGGGCCGGGATTCACGGCTATGTGCCGACAGACTTTTTGGCGCACTGGGCAGGAAGAAGCAATCCGATCGCAGTTCCTGTGGCTGTCCTTTTAGGCATCCCCTTGTATTCGAATGCGGCGGGTGTGTTGCCCCTCATCGCGGCATTGACCGAGAAGGGGGTCGCCCTGGGAACGGCCCTGGCTTTTATGATGGCGGTAACTGCCTTGAGCTTTCCTGAGTTCATGATTTTGCGAAAGGTCATGAAGGTGAAACTCTTAGTGATTTTTGCCGGGGTAGTGGGGGGCGGAATCATCTTAGTGGGTTACCTGTTCAACGCACTCTTGCGATAGTCATTGACAGATGGGGAGGAACCTTTCATGCTAATTGGACGAGCCTTAGTTGTTTGGTAAGGAGTTCCTATGCTGAAGTTCCAGGTTTCGTGGTTAGCCCTTGTCGTCGTTGCTTTGGTAAACTTTTTTTTAAGCTGGTTTTTTTATTCCCCAGCTGTCCCTTGGTTCAAAACTTGGCTGGCCGGTATCGGAAGCGATCCGAATAAGACCGGACCCACGGACGAAGAAAAGAAAGCCATGCCCCGCTTGATGGGGGGAGCCCTGGTTGCCACGTTTGTCTTTTCGTACGGACTCCAAGTGCTGGTTTATTCGTTAGGAGCCACCACTTTTTGGTCGGGGGCTCTGGTGGGGTTGGTTTGTTGGGCCGCCTTTTCGGTCACACATAGCCTCAATTCCCAATTTGAAGGCCGAAAGCCTGTCGTGTTAGTTCTTAACAACGTTTTATACCTGATAACCTATGCCGGTTTTGGCGGGTTAATTGCGGTCTTTGGTAAACCATGACAGAACGGCAGAATTTATCCTTTTTGCTCCTTTTGTCGGCGTTGCTGTTTTCTTGTTCAGCCAAACCAGCGTCTCCTGCTCTTTCAACGCCGTTTAAAGGGCAAGCAAAAATTTATGACCAGTATGCCCCGGAAGATGCCTTTTCTCTTCGGGTCACGGGTGCCCCTGAAGCTCCGGCAGGTTTTGTCTATGAGGGGTGGCTAGTAGGCCCTCAGGGCCCCTTGAATTTGGGCCTTTTAGCCCTGACAACGGAGGAAACAAAACCCGGGGAAATGAGTTTTCATTGGACATCTCCGAAAGGCAGTAACCTTGTCCAGGAGTACACTGAGTTTGAAGCCACTTGGGAGCCTCAAGGGGGAAGTTCAGCTCCAACCGGACGCGTCGTTTTTTCTGGGAAAATTTCTTCTCTTGGTGCTGAACTTTTTCGACAGAAGGATCAAGCACCACAACCACCAGCCTTGGGTCTTCAAAGTCAAGTCGCTTTGGCGGTGGAACACGCCGGGATGGCCAAAGCTGCCGCGCAACTACAAGACTGGAGTGAGATGAAAGCTCACCTGGAGCATGTGATCAACATCCTGGAAGGTCGAAAAGGGGCTTTATACGGTGACTATTTGGGAACAGGTGTCCCTCAGAACCCTGGGGATGGCTGGGGGGCCCGAACCTACGCCCAACAAACCTTTGACCTTTTAAAGTCTTCGGAAAGCCGTGATTCAGCAACCATGGTTTATCAAACTTTTCAGACTGAGACCGGAGTTGTTGAGAAAACGTGTTTAGCCTTGTTGAAACATTTTGAGGCCTCCCGGGCCCCAGGTCTGGTGACTCAGTTAAGCCAGCAAGTGAAGTCCCTTGAGCAGGGTCCCACGCAGAAGTTGTACCAACTGGCTCTTCAAACCTTAACCATACCTTTGGAACTGACGAGGTGAAGGCGTTTCGAAAGAGTCTACGAAGCCGAATTGCGCTTCTCTTTTTAACGCTAAGTCTATTGCCTTTGCTGTTGTTGGCCGTTTTGGCTGGAACGGTATTGATCAATCAGCTCAACTCTTTTTCAGAGCGTCTTGAAAGAACGGATCTTGTCTTGCACCGAGATGTCGTAGGTCGAAACTTACGCATTGATGCCTATGATACCGCGTCGGAAGTGGACAGTTACTTAGCCCAATGGCAGAGTGATTTAAGAAATTGGAGTGAAGAAGACGTTATTGCCGAAGCCGCCGCCGCCGAAGATCGTGTGGCCCTAGCCAAGGGATGGAACTCCCTTTCTGAAAGTCAGTTAAGAAAAGAACTGGGGCCAAAGTTTAGCATTCCTATTTCAGGCCCCTTATTTCGTCAAGCTTCTTCGTACCTCTTTCGCCAAGCCGAACGAATACACTCGGATGTAGTCGAAATTTTGGTAACCGGTCTGAATGGAAAAAATGCGCTATTGACTCGGCCCACGGAATTCCTCAGTCATCAATCGCAAGATTGGTGGCTTACCACAAAACTCCATCACAACTTGGGGGTACAACCGGTTTTTGTTGAACCAAACAGTGGGTTGCCTGTCCTTGGCCTTTCGCTACCAGTCGTCAATACCACAAGTGGAAGTACGGTGGGGATTATCCTTGCTCAATTTAATTTGACCCCGCTGTTGCAGGCCTTGGCACAAAAAGCCGACTCGCTCAAGGCTACTCTCCTGGTCCTGGACGAAAACGGACAAATCCTTTTTCACTACTCAGACGGTAAGGTTCAAATCCTCCCAGGAAAAGTACCTTCTTGGCCCCACACCGATTCTATCGAATATCGCTCTGTTCATACGATGTCAGGTTTTGCAGGAGCTGGCTTTGCTCAACAAGGTAAACTTTTAACTGGTTATGCTCGGACAGCTTTGCTGGGCTGGGGAATTCTGGTTTCACAACCTGAACAACAGGCCATGCAAGTTTTAAGCGGACTCATGAAAACAGCAAAAGATTTTCGCAGTCTACCCTGGTACTTGGTTTTATTGACTGGCCTCATTTTGATTGGTGTTGTTTTGCTCGCCAGTTTCGCCGCGATCGTACTTGCCCGAGGCATAACCCAACCTTTAGTTGAGCTCAGCCGAGAAGCACAAAAAGTTCAGGCGGGGGATTTATCTGCCAAGGTCATGATTCAGTCACAGGACGAAGTCGGCTTGTTAGGGCAAGCGTTCAATACTATGACGGCAGGTCTACGAGAACGGGAACACGAACGGGATGTTTTTGGTCGTGTTGTTTCCCCCGCAGTCCGCGAGAAATTGCTCACAGGTCAACTAGCCCTGGGGGGCGAAACAAGGCAGGTTACCGTTTTATTCTCGGATATTCGAAATTTCTCGACCATGGTCGAAGCCCTATCGCCACAAGAGGCGGTCAGTTTCTTAAATGAATACCTAACCCAAATGACCGAAGCCATTCGTCCTTGGGGAGGGTTTATCAACAATTTTATCGGTGATGCCATCGTTGTGATCTTTGGTGCCCCTTTGGATCAACCCGAACACGCGAAGAATGCTGTCGCAGGCGCTATCGCGATGAAGAAGCGTCTCGTTTTACTCAATCAGAAACGGATCTCGCAAGGTCTTCAGGAAATTCAAAGCGGTATTGGCATCGCTACAGGCGAAGTGGTTGCCGGTCAAATTGGTTCGCTCGAACGCATTCAGTACACCGTTATTGGAGATGCTGTGAATGTGGCGGCACGTTTGGAAACCCTCACTAAGGAGGTCCCTGGTAACCCCATTCTCATGAACCAAAGAACGGCTCAGGGCGCTCAAAGCTTAGGGGTTCCCCTCCAACTCCTGGGACCACGGTTAGTGAAAGGCCGTAAAGAAGCAGTTGAGGTTTGGGCGGTCGCAGAAGTTGACTAGACACGAAGAGGAATTAGGCTCCGGCAATCGTGAGGATCAAATCGGTACTTAATCCTAGTAAGAAACCGATGAACAAGCCCCAGACGGTAGCAAGCCGTGAATACTTTCGTGCTGAACCCAAAAGTTCCATGACGACGTAAAGGATTGCCCCAGCTGCAAACGCCAAACTGAAAACAAATAAAAGCGTTGAATGAAACCCAATTCCTAAAACTGTGCCTAAGAAGGTTGGTCCCCCACCCAATAAACCCAGCAAGCCTAAGTAGCGCCAAGAGACAGGTTTCCCGCTGAGGGGACCTGCGATTCCGAAGCCTTCTGTCATATTGTGAAGCCCAAACCCCACGATCAGAAGTGCCGCCAGATGGAGTGACCCCGCGGCAGCCGATTGGCCAATAGCTAGACCTTCGGATAAGTTGTGCGCTCCGATCCCAATGGCAATAATCAACGACAAGGTTTCAGGTGCAACTTCCTGAGTTTCACCTTGGTTCGAGGAGTTTTTGGTCAATTTTTTTGTCAGTGTTACGATGCCGATTAAGCCCAGAAAAAGACCGATCAGCATAACCGCGAGGCTTTCGAGGCCCGTTCCGAAGGCGGAGCTCGGAGGTGCAGGACTCAAGGCCTCTCCGATGGGTTCCACCATTTTTGCCGTGACATCGACTAGGAGGTACAAAAGCACCCCAGTCGCCAACATGGCCAAAAACCCTTTAACCCACGGGGCAACCTTTTTGAGGCGAGCAAAGGGCAGTCCTAAAAAGATAGTGAAGCCGGCAATGGCGCCGAGCAGTAGAATAAGGGGAAACGACAAAGAGAGCCTCCTGTGTTGCTATCATGACTAGCAATATCAGGATTGTCAACAAGTTCATGTGCATTAACATTTATCTGAGGCTTGTTTTTAAGTGCTTCCTCGACGAAGTAAAATGGGCTCGAAAAGGCGAGATAAGCCTGAAGATTCAAAGTTTGACAAGAGTGAAAAGCAAAACTGAACGGCTTGTCGCCCCATGTCTTCGAGCGGTTGTGCCACAGTCGTGAGCCCAGGGCTTACCAAGGAAGAGACGTCCAGTCCGTCATAACCGACTAATTTCATGTCTTGGGGAACCTGGATGCCTCTCTCGCGGAAACCGGCCAAGAGGCCGATAGCCACCAAGTCTCCTGCCGCGCAAAAAATCCCGTCAACTTCGCGGGGTATTCGTGCCGCCAAGGATTTTCCCGAAGAAAAATCGAGCAATTCGATTTCGAAGGTGTGGGGCACCACTCCTGAATCGAGGCAAAGTTTCTGAAAAACACCCCAGCGTTCAGGGTCGCAATGCGGCTGTCCGTTCTGAAAACTTGAGGTCACAATCCCAGGGTTGTAGCACCCAGCCTCCAGGAGGGCTTGTGTCGCCAATTGAGCGCCGAGCTTTCCATCGCAATGGACCCAAGAGGCCCCTTCGACGTTCTCGGCAAAAAGGACAAAAGGCTTTTGACTTTGGTGATAGGCCAAGATCACCGAAGAGGACGGGGGCTCGGCTAAGCAAATGACGGCATCAGCGGCATTACTCCGCAAAATTCGCCGGTGAATTTCTTCCGAGCGGGACTCTCGTCCCCCCGTGCTGTATTGGACCAAGGCATACTCAGGGTGGTTGTGGCGCATGGCAGACTCGATTCCCCTCAAAAGCTCAGCTTCGTAGGCCGAAGAAAACGAGTCCGAGACAAGAGCTAAAGTCCCGGTTCGGTAGCGGACCAAGCCCCGTGCCGTTTCGTTGGGGACATACCCCAAGCTCCTGGCGGCCTCAAGGACTTTACCTCGTGTGTTCGGGGTGATTCTCGAGTCGTTTTTGAGTGCTAATGAAACGGTGGTATGCGATACTCCCGCCAGACGGGCGACATCGTGGAGCGTGGGGTCAAAACGGGCCCCTGTCACCAGTGAGACGTCCTTGTTCCTTGTGCAAACTCAAAAATATCCTGAATAGCCTTTTGGTCAAGCTTCACGAATTGACCTAGGGTTTTCTGACCTAAGTCTGTAGCTTTGGCGGCCATCACCGAACTA
>JAJXWL010000077.1 GCA_021781625.1 bacterium | reverse complement strand
CCGTGTTGTTGACTTCGTGGGGGACTCCTTTTATTTATCAAGGAGAAGAATTGGGCATGGGGAACGCTGGCTTTCAAGGTCCGCAAGACTTTCAAGATAAAGCTTCCCTGAGACGTTATCAAGAAGCTCTTCAGCAGGGACAAGACCCCGTGTTAGCCTTGGCTAAACTATTGATGTTCGGCCGTGACAACGCCCGAACTCCCTATTCTTGGTCGTCTGAATCCCAAGCTGGCTTTACCTCTGGCGAGGCTTGGTTGAAACCCGCCTATGACTTTAAAAGTGTCAACTGGGCATCTCAGCAAGGAAAAGAGGACAGTGTATGGGAATTCTACAGAAAGTTAATCCATTTGCGACACAGTTCGCAGGCCCTTCGACACGGAAAATGGTCCCCCTGGGGGAAACATCCTCACGTCTATGCTATTCAAAGACGCTATGGCTCAGAGACTATGGCCCTAGTGGGCAATTGGAGCCACGAGTCGGTGAATTGGGTTTTACCTCGCTCCAAAAGATCCCAAGGTAAATGGGCTGTTCTAGCCTCAAACTACCCAGGACAAAAACCGATACTTGCCCCTGGGAAGTTATCTTTGCGTCCTTGGGAAGTCTACCTTCTTAGTCCCGAATAGGGAGTCTCAAATCGTTCCGAGTTAGAAACTGAGACCGTCAAAAAGCTTTTAAAACCTCAATAACCTTTCTAGAACTTCAGTAACAGTTTAGCTATTCCTTCCGAGATGGTTTTTGCGGCTTCATTGGCATTGATCTGAGGAACTCCAGCCTCTCTGTTGAGTGTTTTCTGAAAGAAAAACTCCATGGTTTGCAAAATGTCAGGAGTATTGTAAAAAACCAGCGCGAAGTTGATCGAGGTGGGTTTCAAAATGGTAAACGCAGAGTAGCTCTGCACGGGCTCGGCACTGACCATAACTTTCGTTTGATCTTTACAGGTAAAAGTGGTCAGTTCTTTATAGCGATGGGGTATAGACTCATTTTTATCCCGGTATACCGGTTCTAACTGCTTTCGAGGGTAGGTTGCCGGCTCTACCAATATAAAAAGTTTCTTGCCGTCAGATTGAAAGGTAAGCCCTTCTTCGGTTAAGAAAATATTTTTTACACCGCTGTAAGAAACGACCTCATACCTTGAATAGGTTGAACTACCGTCAAAAAACGAAGAAACGATATAGCCGCCGTCACGGGGAAGGGTGTTTTCCTGATAGGCGTGAAACAAATCCAGAGCTTTGGCGGGCATGTGCATCTCCTTCTCTTCTCAGTATAAAGGATATGTAGGAACGGGCAAGGGGTTAAGTTTTCATTTTTAGAGCTTCTGCGTGTTTTTTGTACCTCTCTGCGGAGGCGGCATCCCCGGCTTCAGCAAAAAGCTCAGAAAGTTTGAGGTAACTGGGCCAATGGCCGGTATCAATTTCTATGGCCTTACGAAAGCTTCGTTCTGCTTGATCCCTGTCGTGGCAGGCCTGTGCGATCAACCCAATTTGGTAAGCAAAACGAGCATTCTGAGGGGCAGAAGCTGCGGCCTTTCGGGCAAACTCTAGGGCAAAATCCTTCTTTCCCAACTTGTAAAGGCATAAGATGACCCCAGATAAGTATTCAGGATTTTTCGGATCTTGATGTAAGAGATCTCGATAAATCAGAAAAGCCTCTGAAAAATGATTTTGCATACGGTAGACATAGGCTAAGGCTCTCAGGTTGCCTTGAGTGCGGTGACCTTGTGAAACCCATTGCAAAAGCCTTTTTTGAGCATCTGGCCAATCTTTAGCTTCCAAGAGTCTTTGGGTAAAGACCCTTAATATAGTCTGATCTGTAGGACGCAACTCTAAATATTGTTCAAAAGCTTCCTTCCAATCGGGTATATCTAAAACTGGGAGAATAAGAGCCAACGTTTCCACAGCACTTTTGTTTTGGGGGTCCAGCTTGAGGGCCCGTTTTAGCCAAGGATGAGCTAAATCTTCCAAACCGCTTTTTTGATACTCTTTGGCGAGGGCGGCAAAGAGAAACGGATCAGGCTCGAGCTTTGCAATCAACGTTCGTAAGGCTTCTATATTTTCTTGAATAGGAGCCTCACACTCGCATCGGAGTAAAGTGATGTAATAATCAAGACTTTCATCTCGGGGCGTGAGCCGCTTCAGGCGTTGGGCTTCGGTAAGCGCTTGTTGAAAGCGACCATTTTGCCAGTGAAGTGAAAGAAGGGCATATTCGGCTTGCAAACTGACGAGGGGATTTTTTCGAGCTCGTTCGAGATGGGCTTGAGCTTTTTCATCCTGACCAAGTCGACGGTAGGCTTCGCCGACTACTAACGACATCTCGGAAAAGTCAGGTTTTCGCTTCAGAACTTTTAAGGCAAAGTAGACAGCTCTGCGGAATTTGCCTTGATTCAAGTATTGCCAGGGCAAGAGTTCTTCAACAAGTTCGGGTGACGGGGCCGTTCCTTGAGGTAGAACGTCTTGGTATTGAACCATCAGTTTCCTGGCTTGCTCTCGCTGTCCGGTAACCATCAGGGCTTCAACGGTTTGAGAAATTAAAACCGGATCATCGGGAGCGGATTGCCTCGCCACAGCGAGATGAGGCAAGGCCTCTGCGAATTGCCCCAACTCTCGATAGCAAGAGGCAAGATAGAGGTGGATCCCTTCGGATTCGGCACCGCTTTTTAGAAGGAAGGTGAGAATTTGGCGTGCTAAATCGGCATTTCCCCCGTGAAAAACCTGTACAGCCCTTACATAAAGCGCATTGAGGTAGGCAATATAAATACCCCGATGATGCGGCGCAACTTCGACAGCCTTGGTGAGGATTTCGACAGCTTTGGCAGGATTTTTAGCTTTGAGGTAGGCACTTCCCAAAAGACCCAGAGTTTGAGGGCCACCAAAGTGTTCTTGATTAGCCTTTTCTAACCAGCTCACGGCTTTTTCCGCTGCCCCCGAAGCCAAGTAACTTCTTCCGAGAAAAAAATGAAATTCTGGGGAAGAACCTTGAAGCTTGAGCCCCGTATGGAACAGATGAATAGCCTGCAAATAATCTCCAAGACCATGGTAGCTTCGACCTAAAAGCAAAAGAATACGGGGGTCTTCACTATCCACCAGACGAGTAAAAGTCTCGACAGCCTCAGCGTATCGGCGCTCTCGGCCAGCTTTGAGTCCTTTTTGAAAGAGCTTAGTTTTTTCCGCAGTTGTCATGGCCATAGTTTAGCTTCGAACCTTTGACAAAACTAGGGCATTCTGTCAGAATGCCGCATGGAACAAAGAAGTCTTTTTCGGAATTTATCCCCCCTGGATCATCGATACTACCTTTCTAATCCCGTCATTTTTGATAAGCTATCTGACCTTTTGAGTGAAGAAGCTTCGGTACGCTATGCTGTCCGTTGTGAGGCGGCTTTACTCAAGGCCCATCTCGAACTTTGGTTTAATGAAGCCGACCGGACGCGTCTTATGCGTGCTGTTGAGGACTTAGAGGCTCAAGTTCAACCCGAGGCTGTGTATGC
This sequence comes from bacterium, assembly GCA_021781625.1. The sequence goes on along the minus strand of JAJXWL010000077.1, from coordinate 4,287 downwards.
GGAAGAGGAAAAAACTCAACACAACATCCGTGCGTTGGTCAATGTCATTAAACGGCACCTCCCCGAGGAATTAGTTCCCTTCGTTCATTTGGGGGCCACTTCTGTAGATATGCTCGACACGGCCAATGCTCTGAAAATTCGAGACGCTGTACGGCAAGTTCTTCTCCCTCTTTTGGTAGACCTCGAAACCTCGTTATGCTCATTGGCTCGACGCGAAGCCGAGACACCTCAAATTGGAAGAACTCACGGACAGTATGCGGTGCCACTCACAGTGGGGTTCGCTCTATCAGAATATGTTTCTCGCTTGGGAAAAGCTATCCAGGAAATTGAAAAAAGGTCCTTAGACCTCAGAGGCAAATTTGCCGGAGCCGTTGGGGCTTACAATGCCACGAGTGTTATGACAAAAGATCCTGAGGCTTTAGAGCGTTTGGTCCTTGGGCACCTAGGCCTTGAACCCTCTGAACATTCCACGCAACTGGTCGAACCGGAATACCTGTTGCGGTTACTCTTAGAACTCAATGTCGCGTTTGGTATCTTGGCAAATCTTGCCGATGACTTACGAAATCTGCAACGGTCTGAGATCGGCGAACTTCGTGAGTACTTTTCGGCAACTCAGGTGGGTTCGTCTACCATGCCTCAAAAACGAAATCCCTGGAATTCTGAGCACGTCAAAAGCCTTTGGAAAGCCTTTGCCCCCCGCGTGATGACCTTTTTTATGGACCAGATTTCAGAACATCAGCGAGATTTGACCAATTCCGCCTCAGGGCGTTTTGTGGTGGATTATTTGGCTGGCTTTGCGGCAGCTGCGGCACGAATGAATAAGGTGCTCTCGGGTTTGACCGTCGATACAGAACGTCTAAGCAAAAACCTCCATGAAGGGGCTGGTGATCTTGTTTTAGCTGAAAGTGTTTATATTCTCTTGTCTTTAGCTGGTGAGCCCGAAGGTCATGAGGTTGTCCGAGTTTTAACCTTAGAATGTGAAAAGCAAAAACGGCCTTTGATTGAAGCCTTGAGGGCTAGGCCTGAGCTTTGGAAGAAACTCTCAGAGCAATTACGCACTTGCACGGGCTGGGATCCTGAAAGCTTCTTTTCTCAACCTGAACGTTATCAGGGACTAGCGGCCTCCAAAGCGCGGGCTTTGGCAGACAAGTATGAATCAGAAATGCAGAAAATAAAGGAGGTTTTCCATGCAGTTTGAAGAATCGTTAAGCTATGACGATGTGCTTTTGCTTCCGTCCTATGCGGATTTTGCTCCCAGTGAAGGTCAGGTGAAAACCCAACTGACTAAAACAATAGCTCTCAATGTTCCTATCCTTTCGGCGGCCATGGACACCGTTTCAGAAGATCGACTGGCGATAGCTTTGGCCCTTGAAGGCGGGGCGGCGGTGATACACCGTAATCTTAGTCCGCAAGTTCAAGCAGAGCATGTCGGTCGAGTCAAACGCTATTTGAACTGGGTAATTGAAAATCCCGTTGTAGTTCGCAAAGGCGAGACGGTTCATCAAGTCCACAATTTGATGCTGGAACATGGGGTTTCCGGAATGCCCGTCGTGGATCACGAGCGAAAACTTGTTGGCATCATAACGGGACGGGACCTTCGCTTTTGCAATGATTACAGCCAACTGGTTGAAGATGTCATGACCAAGAACCCTGTCGTGGAAATTGGTAAGGTTTCGGTTGCGACCGCAGAAGAAAAGTTTAACCGCTATAAAATTGAAAAACTCCCTGTCGTCGATAATGACGGCCGCCTTATTGGTCTGGTGACGGTAAAAGATATGGAGAAACATCAGGCCTTCCCTCGTGCTGCCGTTGATGCGCAAGGCCGTTTGATCGTCGGTGCGGCGATATCTCCTCAAGACTGGGAAAAACGCTTACCGTTGCTCATGCAAGCCAAAGTGGATTTTGTGGTTTTAGATGTTGCTCACGGCGATAGTAAAGTTGTTGTAGAGGCTATCAAAGGCATCAAGAAAAAATTTGATATCCAAGTGATCGGGGGTAATGTCGCCACCAAGGAAGGGGCTCGCCGATTGGTGGAGGCTGGTGCAGATGCCATAAAAGTTGGGGTGGGTCCAGGTTCAATTTGTACGACACGAATTGTCTCGGGAATTGGCGTGGCTCAGTTCTCGGCGGTGTGGGACTGTGCCGAAATTGCTGCACAAGCTGGGATTCCTGTCATTGCCGATGGAGGAATCAAATTCTCGGGAGATATTGTTAAAGCCATCGGTGCAGGTGCTTCGGCCGTTATGATGGGCAACTTATTTGCTGGTCTAAAAGAAGCTCCAGGACGCGAAATCATCTATGAAGGAAGAATTTTCAAGGAATATCGCGGTATGGGCTCTTTGGGGGCTATCAAAGAAGGTGCCGGCGACCGTTACGCTATGGAAAAGGGAACCGATCCTGTGCCTGAAGGGATTGAAGGTCGAGTCCCTTTTAAAGGTGAGTTAAAACCTTTCTTGCATCAGCTCGTGACGGGTTTGCAAAAGGGTATGCACTATACCGGGTGCCGCAATCTTGAGGAATTGCGGGCTTACAAAAAATTCATTAGAATCACGGCCGCCGGCCTTCGAGAAAGTCATGCTCATGATGTGATGATTACGCAGGAAGCGCCAAACTACTCCCGAAATTAGCCTGTAGAGGAAGGAAGCATGAAGATCGTTGTTGTAGGGGCCCAATGGGGCGATGAAGGTAAAGGCAAAATGGTCGACCGATTAGCGGATGAAGCCGATTTGGTCGTCCGTTTTTCGGGCGGAGCTAATGCGGGGCATACGGTGGTCGCTGATGGTGTCACATACAAACTGCATTTAGTGCCTTCAGGAATTATCGTACCAGGAAAAGTCGCTGTACTCGGTTCGGGAATGGTCATCGATCCTGCCGCGTTGTTTGCAGAATTGGACGAATTAGCTCGGCAAGGCGTCAATTGGCAAGGGCGGGTTTGGGTATCTGATCGCGCACACCTTGTTCTTCCGACCTATAAAGAACTGGACCAAGAGATGGAAACAAAACGTCGGGTTCCCATTGGTACTACCGGACGGGGCATCGGCATCACCTATGCCTTAAAAGCCCACCGGGATGGGGTTCGGGTTGGTGACCTTTTTGTTTCGGCTTGTTGGGATAACCTTCGTCCCGTCGAAAAAGAGTTTTTGGCTCCATACCGTGAACGTCTAAAACCCATGGTCACCGATTTAGTCGCTTTTATGCGGCGAAATGCCCACAGAGATGTCCTGTTTGAAGGGGCCCAAGGCGTGCTTCTTGATCTAGATTATGGGACCTATCCCTTTGTTTCGTCTGGTTACTCTGCTGCTGGGGGAGCAGCTTTGGGGGGCGGTGTTGGACCTCGGCATCTCGACAAAGTCTTTGGCGTTTTTAAAGCTTATTCGACACGGGTTGGCAACGGTCCCTTCCCCACAGAATTTTCTTCTGGGAACCCTCTAGGTGAAAAACTCCGAGAAGTGGGTCAAGAGTATGGGGTAACCACGGGGCGTGCACGCCGAACTGGGTTCTTGGACCTGGTTGCCTTAAGGTATGCCTGCTGGACTAATAGCTTAGACGGTTTAATCGCTACAAAAATGGATGTTTATGATGACTTCGATGAGGTGCAAGTTTGCACCGGCTACAAATTGGCTGGCCAAGTCATTGATGATTTTCCTGCAACCGTTGCCGAATTAGAAGCCGTGGAACCCGTCATTAAGTCCTTTCCCGGTTGGAAGACCGCCTTAGGTTCTTGCCGGACTTGGGATTCTCTCCCGCTGAAGGCGAGGGATTATCTGAGCTTTATTGAGTCGTTTACAGGAACTCCGATTGATATTGTCTCGGTTGGCCCTGATCGAGATCAAACTATTGTAAGGAAGAGTCCATGGACAAGATCGTCATTCTAGATTTTGGCGGACAAACCTGTCAGCTGATTGGCCGACGTTTTCGAGAATTGGGTGTTTACGCCGAAATTCGGCCCCATGATAGTCCCCTCACACCACAGGCTTTAAAAGAGGTCAAAGGCTTGGTTCTTTCTGGGTCTCCGTATTCGGTTTATGAAGACGGGGCTCCTTGGGTAGACGAACGAGTCCTAAAAACAGGCTTGCCGGTCTTAGGTATTTGTTATGGTTTTCAGTTGCTGACACAAATGCAAGGCGGAGAAGTTCGTGCCCAGCAAGTGAAAGAATATGGAAGAGCACCGGTGGCCTTATCGGGGGCCAACCCCTTGTTTGAGGGTGTCCCCTCGGGGTTTGTTTCCTGGATGAGCCATGGCGACAGTATCCATCGTTTAGCTTCTGGCTTTGAGTTACTGGGAGA
>JAJXWL010000076.1 GCA_021781625.1 bacterium | reverse complement strand
GGCTGGTGCGATCGGTGGTATCTTGGCCAATCTCCCAGACCATCACCCCGGCCAATCCCTCAGCCTTTGCTAGCCGAACTTTTTCGCGTACCGTATCGATTCCATTGAAGTAGTAGCCAGATACTGTATCTTCTGCCGGTGTAGGGCTATATCTCGCCTGAAGTGTTCGGTAGCTTACTGCGTCATTCCAGGAGGGACCATCTTCACGATACCCACGTCCATAAAAGGGAACACCCAATTGAAGTTTTGAGGCAGACGCCCCCTGTTCTTCAAACGCCTTAATATCATCTGCGGCTTCAGTTAACGTAGAATGCCGTCCCCAATCGTCGTAGGCCATGACATGAATCCGGTCCACAACCGCATACGCTTCTTGGGAAAGCGGATGTGACGGGCTCACGGCCACGGTCAAACGCAACCCTACAGGGGCAAAAACAGAATGAATTTCTTGAAGCAGGGCCGTAAATTGGGCCTTTTCTTGAGCATGGGGGTACTCCCAGTCAATATCTACGCCATCAAAACCGTTCTGCAATATGTAGTCTGCCAAAGAAGCCGCCAGCTTTTCTCGCAGGGGTTTTTTTGCACAGATCGTGGCCAAAGCTCCGTCTGAACGGTGCTCTGACAAGCCCAGTAGGATGCGAGTCCCATACCGACGTTTGACTTCTTTCAAAAAACTCAGTTCTGAAGGAGTCATGACATCTCGGGTAAAATCTGCATCACGGGTTGGCGTAAAGCTAAAAAATACCAGATCGGTTAAGTACCGGGCTACTGAAGGGCTAACATTGGCGATTTGGTAGTCGGGTAAATACCCCGTGACCTCAAACGAGGACCCAGTTTTACTTTGCTCTGAGGAAGAATTGGCCGGAAAAGCCTCGTCAGGAGTAGAGGCGGCCATTTGTGAGGAGCTGTTCGGGGCGGAATCGGGAACGACATAGACCCCAACACTCTCCAACCCGCAAGAGCCAAGAAGGACTACGAGAGACAACATTGAACTATACAGACAAAACAATACAAACGCTTTCATTCGAAAAGAGGTTTTATCAAATATTTCTATTATTTTCCAGTCCCTGACCCTGAGGCAACACAAGATTGGGTTGCCTCAGTCTAAGTGAATACCTATACTACCCGCATGATTGGAATCGTTGGCGCGATGGAAGAAGAGGTCAAACTCTTGCGGCAAGAGCTTCAAAACCCCACGACGGTTAACCGAGGAGCTCTGACGTTTTGGAAGGGAGACCTGGGGGGAAAGCCCGTTGTCCTGGTCCAGTGTGGTATTGGAAAAGTTAATGCCGCGATGGCTTGCTCTCTACTGATCGAACTTTTCGCACCACAAGCCGTCATCAATACCGGTTCCGCTGGGGGGTTGGCCCCTGAACTGACGTTTGGCGACATCCTTATTGCCACCTCTTTACTTCAGCATGATATGGACGTTACCCCTTTTGGTTATGCTCCAGGGCAAGTTCCCGGATTACCCGCAAGGTTTAACACTGACCCAGCTTTAGTCGATACAGCCCGTCAATGTCTCAACACCCTGCACCAAGTCGGGGATTTTCCCACTTCCATGAAGACGCTTCTAGGGCTGATCGGCTCTGGAGATAACTTTATTCATCAACCAGAGCACATTGCCGAACTTAGAGCTCGCTTTCCCGAAATGGCGGCTGTGGAAATGGAAGGGGCGGCCCTAGCCCAAGTCTGTCACCTGTTGCAAGTCCCACTCCTGGTAATCCGTGCCATATCTGACGTTGCCGGAAAAGAATCCCCCATGACGTTTGAAGAATTTTTACCCCTGGCCTCACAACGATCGGCTCAGCTAGTACGACAGTTGATTAAGGAGCTTCCTGATGGAAAAAATCGCTAGTTTTCAAATTGATCACCTTCGCCTCTTGCGAGGGGTGTATGTCTCCAGGCTGGACCGTTTTGGCCAAGAAACCATTACATCTTTTGATATTCGCATGAAGGAACCTAACCGCGAACCGGTGATGGATGTTCCTGCCCTTCATACCCTGGAGCATCTCGGGGCCACCTTTTTACGGTCACACCCAGTCTGGGCTTCCAAAACTGTCTATTTTGGCCCCATGGGTTGCCGAACTGGACTTTATGCCCTTTTCTCGGGGGAACTGACCAGCCGAGAGATTTTGCCACTCATCAAAGAATTCTATGAGTGGGTTTTGGCCTTCCACGGTGAGGTTCCCGGGGCACAGGCAGCAGAATGCGGAAATTGGTCAGACCACAACCTGCCCATGGCACAGTGGGAGGCTCGAAAATTCCTAACGGAAGTTTTAGAGAACCCCACCGAAGCCAATTTACACTACCCGAGCTAAGACGGATCTGCAGACTCCCCGGACTCTGCAGACTCCTCGTCTTCGACCGGCGGACGGCATTCATACACTAAAGATAGCTGATCGGCGTTCTTCAAGCTAACCGCCTCTTGCTGACAATGGTACCCCGATTCTAAGAAAGCCTCGGATACTCCCGGATAACTAAAGGCACCCAGCGAAGTCCAAAGTGAGCGGCCTTGAATTTTTTCCAAGAGCTTTCGCCCCAAATTAATGGCATACCCAAAGAAGGAAACCCCCGGACCTCCGGTCATGAGGACACTCCCGGCAAATACCGTAATTTTCCAGTGAGCCGATTCCACGGGGCGTTGATTCCAAGAAATAGCTGCTCTGACGGCCGCTAAGGAGTCGGGGAAACAAAAGGACAGCGTATCCAACTGCTTATGAAACAGGAAGCCGCCAAAAATAGAAAACAGTTTTGACGACTCGTGAATTTCTTGGGCTAGGAAACGGTAAAACTCGCGGTCACCCCACTCTTCCATTAAGGGGGCAGAGTTTTCCATCGCCAGAAAAACAAAGGCTTGTCCGCTGACTCGAATGCGACTGCCCTCGGGTAAACAGTCTTTTAAAAGAACTTCACGGGCTAAGGAATCATTCAGGACTGAACGAGAATTCCACACCTGCACCAAGGGCTGTGGCCCTTTCAGTACAGGAGCCTTCCAAACGGCGACTGTGGTTCCTAGGGCTGACCGATTGTCAATCCACAACAACAACCGTCCCGGATCGGCCTCGAGCTCCTTCAGCGTAAAGCCCTCAGGAGCTAAAGTTAAATCTACCGATTGGGGTCCGCCAGACTCCCTGGCTTTAACCGCTCGGTAACTCATCATCTTGAGAATAAAACTCTCGCCCGGCAACGCAGTTTCACCCTCTACCCGAACCGTGAGCTGAGAACGAGTTTCTAAGCTAATCACCCGATAGGTTTCGCCAGGTTGAACGGTTAACTCTAACTTCCCTAATTCCCAAGGGGCCAAGTTCGTAAAAGAAAGCGGGGGGAGATCTTCTTGCCCATCTTCCCAAAAAGGCCAGGCTAAGTTCGTTTGACGATACGTCTGCCAATCAGGGGTGACACAAACAGAAGCATAGGGGTCTTCCCATTGCTGGTGAGGTTGAAAAACAACCAGAATATTCGAACCGAGGTCCGGCTCGAGACTTTCACGGGAAAAAGGATCATAGAGTTGTTCACTCGTAAGTTCGCCCAAGCTAGGAGCTCGATTTATGATCCATCCCGAAACCGGGTGGTAAACTTGCCATTCCACCTGCCAAAGCTGGACCTGAAATCCAGCCAATAAAAAGCGAAGGGCGGTCTGCTGATCAAAGCCCATCACTTCGGCGACAGCCTCGGGGGTTATGGCCTTACGGCGTTTCCAGTCTGCGGCGGTGAGTCGGCTCCAAGCACTCCTCACAGTATCTACCGGCCAGTCCATCTGGGCCGCACAACGGCTTATTGTGTCTTCGAGAAGCAAGCGGTTCATGCTTATCACGATAAACCGAAGAAGTCCTTTTTTCAACGCTGAACTTCTGGTATTCTCCGACAATGGAAATTTTCGTGGTCGGAGGCGGACCAGCGGGCATGATGGCGGCGGCCAAAGCGGCTGAAAAGAACCACGTTACTCTTCTGGAAAAGAACCCCAGTTTAGGGAAAAAGCTACTCTTGACCGGCGGCGGCCGTTGTAACTTTACCAACGCCGAACCGGACAACCACCGTTTAGCCGCTTTTTACGGTCAGGCGGGACGATTTTTACTTTCTCCCCTAAGTCGTTTTTCTGCCTCCGACGCTCTGAAGTTTTTTTCTTTGCGCGGCATGCCCTATAAAATTGAAGACCGAAACCGAGCTTTTCCAGTTAGCAATGAATCTCGTTCTGTTTTAACAGTCTTAGAAGAGTATTTACGTGAAACCTGTGTATCTATAAAAACCCATACGGAAGTGACCGGCTTACTCGTGGAAGAGGGCCGCTGTCTCGGGGTGCAAACCCGCCGTGGCCCGCTTCGGGCCGACCATGTCATTCTGGCCACAGGGGGAACGTCGTTACCCGCCACAGGTTCAACCGGGGATGGTTACCGCTGGCTCAAAGAAGCTGGACATACCGTAAGGATTCCCGAGCCTTCCTTAGTTCCCCTCGCTGTCACCGAGAAATGGGTCCAGGAGCTTGCCGGACTCAGTTTTGACGAAGTGCGACTCGAGGCCTGGCACAGTCAACGTGCTTTTGCAGAAACCGGGCGTTTACTGTTGACTCATGTGGGCCTTTCGGGTCCTCTCGTTTTGAACGCCGCCACCCGTTTAGCGGCCTTGCATCGCGAAGCCCAGGCCCAAGGCCGTGAGCTTGTCCTTCGTCTGGATTTCTTTCCCCGTTGGGATGGGGGAGAATTAGACCGTCAACTGGTGGCTTTGATAGCTGAGACCCCGAATCGACTCCTCAAAAGTCTTCTAAGCTCCTGGTTGCCCCCACGCTTAGTCCACCGGGTGTTAACTTTGACGCAGTTGCCCGAAGTTCCCGGCCGAAACCTCACTAAAGAGGAGCGCCAGAGACTAGGCCGCTTCCTGAAAGGCTTTCCTTTGACGTTCAAACGGCTTTTGGACGCCTCAAAAGCTGTGGTGAGTTCCGGCGGAGTGAGTTTAAAAGAAGTGGACTTTCGAACCATGAAAAGTCTGAAAGTCCAGGGGCTTTCCCTCGTCGGCGACCTCTTAGATTTTGACCGGCCTACCGGTGGGTTTAGTTTGCAGATATGTTGGACGACTGCTTGGACCGCCGGGTTGGCCCTGGGGACTGAGCCCCAAGGCCTCACCTCAGATTAATTCCAGTACTGATCCGTCGTATCCACCACTTTTCCAGGGGCTTGCGTCAGAGCTGTACTCAAGACGTACACGCGCAAGTTCCCTTGTCCCGAGCAAGTTTGTGTGGTTAGGGTCCCATTCGTGACGATTTTGACGTGTCCCGTGACCGCGTCAGTATAGGTACCATTAGGAATCTGACTAAACGTCGCATTTCCCGAAATCGTGACCAAGGCCAAACTGTCCGTGGAAGCATCCGTATAGCGGCGGATGTATGCCAAATGGTTGCCCGAAACGTAGGGCGATGAAGCTTGGTATTCCCCCATTTGCAAGGCAGGAATGGCGCGACGAATCAAGTTCAGCTCGCGAACATGGATCGCCAAAGGATACTGCAGGGTTTGAGCCACATTCCCAGTTGCCCCCGTGTATTTTCCGAAGCCCGTCGCGGTTACAGAACCAGTTATATGGTCGCCAAAATAAGCCCGTCCCGTTGTCGACAGCGGCGCGTTGGGTCCCACATCTATCGGATCACCCTTTTGGAATTCAATTTCATCCCCGTTGTAAAGTGCGGGAATTCCCCTAAACGTAAACTCTAAGTCCAGGTTTTCAGCCCAAGTGGCTTGAGACTGGGCAAAACGTTCATTGGAGGGGGATTGGTCTGGGGAATAATCGTGGCTAGCTACGTAAACGACGTTCCAGGTGGCATCGTTGTATAACTGATCACCCGATAAAGCCATATTGAACGCGTTATTCGCGTTGATAAAGGCCCAATGCATGGGGAAGTCGATGACGTGAAAGCCATTAGACTGACTGTAATCGGGTGTGTGATAAGTAACGCCGTTTAGGAAGGCATTGTTGCTAGAGGGGAGGTTTGCCGTTGTATCATTCGCATTCCAAAAAGCTAGTGTTGAGGCTTCATTGGTCTGCCGAGATTGATCCACCGAAGAATTCCAAATCGAATTCCAATCCAAAGGCTGGGTTTGAATCAGCTGGGACCAATTGAGAGTGGGGTCGGTGCCCCAGGCAAAAGAACTATCCCCCGTGTCCCAGGTGTAAAAGAAGGGGCTGATCGCGGGAATGCCTGAGTTCACCACGTTCTCGTAGAGGGCCGCAACTTCGCCAAACATAAAGAAGTGGTTGTTACCATCTTGGCTGGCGTGTTGCAAGAATTGGGGGAAGAACTCTTTATCTAAGGTAAGGCGTGAGACGTGTTTAACTGTATCAATCCGGAAAGCATCTACCCCGTCATCAATCATCTTTTCGTAAGCTTGCCGCAAGTAAGTCGCCACCACCGGGTTTTCTGTATCGAGGTCAACACAATCTCCGGCAATTTGACCCGTCTCTACCGTGTAGCCCTCCCACTGCAGGGATTGCTCATGGTGATAAATGTGATGCGTATCGATCGCATCTGTTTTCATCGCCGTTTCACGATCGTTGTACTGATTGGTGGGAGTATCGGTGGCGTAACTGGCCGGTAAGACGCCTGTGGGGGCGATGTTGACCAGTCCTGCAGGCGTATCCGCATTCACGGAATACGCGGCGTGGTTGGCATCGTAAATCTTGGACCAATCTTTCTTAAAGAGAGGGAAGAGGTTTTCTTCACCAAAGTTACCACTGTGATTCAACACGATATCTTGAATCAGCTTCATTCCTTTGGCATGAACGGCGTTAATCACATCTTGGTACGTGGTATCTCCTGACTCTAAACGCGGATCAATTTGAAAGAAGTTCAAGGCATGGTAGCCATGGTAGTCGTATCCCGAGGCATTTTCCACGACTGGTGTAATCCAAATCGCGGAAAAGCCTAAAGCTTTGATGTAGTCCAGTTTTTCGATAAGTCCTTTAAAATCGCCGCGCCAGGCGGGATCAGAATCGGGGTTATTGGCTTGGGCATCGCTCCAGCAATGCAAGTTATTTGACGGGTCGCCATCAAAGAAACGCGAGGTAATCAGAAAGTAAATCGTTTCTTTGCGGAAATCTGTCGTCCCCGTGTAACCAATGATGTACATATAGCTGGCAGTAGACTGATTACCAGCAGCATCCACCATTAAGAAACGAATTTGTGTCGTTTGGCTGATGTTTAGTGTTGTCCCTGCCACCCCATTAGAAGCATCACCCGTACAATACACTGGGCTGGAGGTCGTAGGGGCAGACCCATCGGTTGTGTAATAGGCGGTTGAGGTACCGTTTTTGTTATCTGTCATCGTAAACGTGACCAGTTGACCATTTGTATAGCTACCGGCCGCCACACTGGCTGCCATGGTGGGCGGCTGAAGGTCCAAAGTGGGGTCAACCGTAAACGACCAGGTCGAAGCAGTACCGCTAACACCTTGCGCATTGACCCCTAATGCCGAAAGTGTACAGGTCGACGAAACCGTAAAAGGGCCCGAGTACAAGGTGCTCGCCGAAGTGGGCGTAGAGCCGTCCAGGGTATAATAGATTTTATCCGTACTCAAAGTGCTCGATAGCGTCACAGTAGGACCGCTTAAATACTTTCCGCCAGCAGGTGTAGCCGTAATAACGGGAATGATGGCGGCATCCGGGTTGCTCGTCGACCAAGCACTGCCGTTGTACCATTCGGTGGTGGAATACGGAGCGGGCAGATCCACTTCGGTGGAACTGCTATTAAATTTCATCGCCAAGGTCTGGGCGATGGGTAAGTAGG
>JAJXWL010000075.1 GCA_021781625.1 bacterium | reverse complement strand
CGTGTTGCCAGCACTGTTGCCCCGAGGGTGGCCATAAAGCTAATCATGACAATCTGACTGACCTGGTAGGCAATAGGTTCGCCGGCCGAGGGAATCCCAATTGAGAGGATGCGCCAAAGCGCCTTCCAGCGTAAGCGAAAGTAATCTTTCCAGCCGATTTTAAAGGGCGCATAGCGGTATAGAAAGTACAGCATTACCAACGCCCCAAGACTGCGGCTAACACTTGTCGAGATTGAAACTCCCAACACCCCAAGGTGAGGAGCACCCCAAGCGCCATAGATGAAAATATAGTTCCCCAGGATGTGCACCGCGTTCATGCCGAGGTTGACGAGCATCGTTACCCGGGTGAACCCACTGGCACGAAGGGCCGAACTCGAGGCCCCCAAGAGCGCCTGCATGAACAGCGTCGCCCCTACTAAACGGAGGTAGATATCAACAGACGGGTACATAGTTGAAGGTAGCTGCATGGCTATGCTGATTTCGTGACGAAAGATCACCAAGGCTCCGCTGAGCAACAAGCCAAAGATCATGTTGATGGTAATCGACAAAGCCGTTAAGTACCCGCATTCTTGCGAGCGTCCTGCTCCCAGGTACTGTGCAATCAGGACAGCAGTGCCGCTCGATACCATGTTCAAAACCAAAAGGATGACGTTGACCACCTGATTGCTTGTGCCCACGGCAGCGACAGCCGCTCCCGAGACGTGTGAAAGCATAAAGGTATCGGCCGTGCCCATCAAAATAAACAACAACTGTTCGATAAAAATGGGCCACGTGATTTTAAACAGGTTTTGAGGTTGTAAAGCTGGGGTACTCATAAATGCTCGGGTCCTTTGTGAAACGCGGAAAACAGGTCAGCTGTTGCGAGGGGGTCAAGCCGAAAGCTCCCCATCACCAGCCACGCATGAGCGTCAATCCGGCCCGAGTTATCGCGCCGCGCACCCAGCGTTAACTCGGGATGCAGTCCACTTTTTTGCGCTCGTTCCCGTAGCACCAGGGCTAAAGCTAAACAGGGGACTTGGGGACGAAGGCGCCAGCGGCGAACCGACAATAAAAGCCGGCTCCACCGCAAAAAAGCTCGTTGTTCGTAGGCTGAAGGGTCACGCCGTGCAGTACCGGCAGGAGCTTTGGCAAGAATCCACTCTCGCTGTTGAGACCAGCTTTGGCTGATCAGTTTAAGATCAACCTTGAGCAAAAGCAGCCACAGCCTCAGTGCCTCTGGGAGGTTAAGGAGGCGATACAAAACCCGTTGAAAAAAAACCGTTGAAACAGCCGTCTCGGCCGCCTCATGGTTGCCGGTGGGCCAGCCCCTTTGACAGCAAAAGCTCGACAAACGCCGCCACATCGGCGGTAAGACGTGCTCGGTCCACACCAAATTCGCGCTCCAAGGCCTCTACGGCCGCCTCTTCGCTCCCCGTCTTTTGCAGAGTTTCAAAGATTCTTCGGGCCGTTGGGTTCAACCCGAAATATTTTCCCGTCGCGGCATCTAAGACCACGGCTTCGTTATCGATTTGACTGATCGACAGAGTGTCCGACAGCACCAGCATTATTTCTCCTTTTCCGAGACGTCCGAAACAATTGCCTCAAGGGCATCAAGAACTTCGTTGAGCGCCAAACGCTGAACAGGGCGGGTCAGCTCCACCACACGAAGGGGAGCAATAGTCTGGGCGGCGGCAGACAACCTTGCGGCTGGGTCGCCTACCCCCGGCAGAGTGTTCAAGTGAGGCAACAGCAGTTGAAGCTTTCGGTGGCCTGTTACTTCTTCAACTGTCAAGCTTTCACCGGTCTTGAGAACAATGGCGGCCGAAAGCCGAGTCGAAGTCGCGGCGGGAAAGCTCAGGGCAAACTTTCCGTCGGCACCAGGCAAGGCCTTAGGGTCGCCGCCTAAAAGCTGCCACACATCGGGCAACAGGCGAGTGCTCAAAACGGTGGGTGAAACTATCCCCTGGTTAACCGAGACCAAGTCGTCACACAGCAACCCCCACCCGCGCCTGAGCAACCCCGTGACTGTTGTCGACTTTCCGGCTCCTTTATTGCCCACAATTAAAACCGCGGACCCACCGCGGGCCGCCGCCGAGCCGTGAAACGAACACAGCCCACGGGTCACGGCAACAAACCCCAAAGCCGCCCGTACAATCATGTCGGCAGCCGCTTCTAGGGGACGGTTTACTTCAAGCAGGTGATCTCGAAGCACAAAATCAACCCCCCCCGCCCGCAGAGCGTAGTGGTTGTTGACAGCCGCCCAGCTCAGGCCCCCGGCATCTTGCGCCAGATCCTTGGCCTTATGAGAAAATTCCTGCTGTTTGATGAATAAATCCCAGGGTTCTGCTCCCGGAGGTAGGGGAAGAGCGCCGTCGGCATAGATGTTCAGACCGGCAAAACTATAACCAGGCATTAAGGAAGTCCCACTGCAAGGCCAAAACTCCCCCCCGTTGAACCATCCGTTGAACTCACCACCAGATAGTAGGTTCCTGGCTGAAGGGTCACAGTCAGGCTTCGCGACGCATCAGTCCTCGAGGCAAAGCTACTGCCGTCGGGCAACTGAACGCTGGTCATAAGGTCCGACTCCATCAGCGACAGCGAGACTGGCGCGGTATAGGTCGATGAATTATTTTTGTCGGCCCAAGCTACCGTCAGCGTTTCTGGTTGAGACACCAATAAGCTGTAATCGGCCTGATTGACAGCGTAGGGACCTGTCGAAAGGGGTTGGGTCAGGGTGTAGGGACTAAGCGTAAGCCCCCCTGGAGTCAAGGCTCCCGAAATGAGCGCAAATAACCCGTTCGTCAACGGGGTATACGAGGCATACACGATGCGCGAAGGCTGGGCCCCTGATCTAAACGCCCTGAAGGCAAAAGTCACGGGAGCAGAAACCTTAGGAAAGGCTGGTGTGGAAGAACTCCACAACGTATCGGAACTAGTGGGGGTCGGGTCAGGGGGTTGCGTTCCCCACGGTGCGCTTGTCCAGGTTACCTGATCCCCCGGGAACGCCGTAACTCTTATGGGGGTGTTCGCGGGCAGGTTTCCACTGGGGGGCGCAATAAGCGGCGGGTCCGCACGGGCGGTCAAAACCGTTTGGGTGACTAAGGGCGGGACGGTCGAACTCACCGTCCATAACGAATTGTCAAGCACCACAGCGTCGGGGCCCTGCAAAGCCGACAGCCGTTGATACTGCCACCCTGCACCACTGTTGAGCCAAGCCATGGAGTATCCTGCTGCCGAAACCCCGGCCAACAAAAGGCCCGCAGGGGTATCGGCCAAAAGCGGAGCCGTTAACGACTGGGGTGTCGCCGAGGCGGACCAAGACCACGGCAAGGTCGTCAGCCCAAAAGTAGCCTGTGCAAACTGGTTTGCCCCGGCAACCCAAACACTCCCTGGGTTTCCGTTTTGTACGGTTGCGGTAACCGAAGCATCGGCCCAGGGCAACTTAGGTGCAGCATACCACTCCCCAAGTTCACCGTCCTTCCACAGTTGGGCATTCCATACCTGATTGGTGGGGCCGCTGGCCGTGGACCCACCGCTTAAAAAAAGACGGCCATTCACGATAAACGGCGCCGCGCCGGCAAGCGGCACCGGCAGGGGACGAAGATTTGTCTGCCAAACCGAGCTCGAATAACCGAGGTGGCCATCGGGGTTAATATAGGTGAACCAAATAGTCGTCGAAGTTCCGGCAGAGGTTTGGCCACCCAGAACATAGAGTTGTTGGTTGGCGGCAACGACGGTAGGCGACAACACGCCTGAAGGCAAAGCGGCCTCTTTTGTCCATTGGTTGGGATTGAGAACGGAGGAGCGCCAAACAGCCGAGGAAGGTTGCCCCGAAGCATCATAGCCCCCAACTAAGTACAGGTACTGACCCCACGAGGCTAAACCGGCTCGCGATGTCAACGGGCCCGAAGTCCCTGACGTGGGGTTAGAGCATGAAAAGAGGAGCAGGCTCAAGCCTAGCAAAACGAGAGTTTTCATCAGTGAGTCTCCACCGGTTTGCCGACTAAAAGGATTTGCAGTTTACGTAGTGCAACGAAAATTGGTCTCAAAAAAAAGTAGGCCGAATACGGCAGATTCCACCGGGAGAGGTACTGGATATCGACCTCATTCGGGAGCAGAAAGTCGCCCACGCGACGGAAGAAGCGCCGAAAAGCTCCCCGGATCAGTCCGTGAAGAAACACCACACGGTGCATTCTGTTAGGCCCAATTTGGTACATAAGTAAGCCGGCATTCGCAAAGTTCCGTTCAGCCAAAAATCCTAAAATGTTAGCATCGGGATGGTTTGCTAAAAGCTCTTGTAAGTAAGCGGGGATGGGCCCCAGCTTTAACCGCTGAAGCAGGGCTGTAAAAACCGCCGCAGTGGCTTGGGGGTCGAGAAACGTGTAGCGAGCGGGAATGGGGCGTGCCAACTGGGTACGTACAAGGTCTTCGAAGCGAGTCAACAACGCCAGCGAATCGAGCACCCAATGCAGTTGACACCACGAATGTTCCGCCCCGTGGATCAAGACATACAGAGCGTGACGTCCCGGTTCGAGGGTGCGACACGAAAAGCCCCCACCCTGCACCAGCACAGAGGTTTCCCACGCCTCATCAAAACCGAACGGCGCCGTAGAGAGACTTTCGCGGCTCCGACCATGAATCTCGATAAAGACCGGCAACCCTTTTTTTTGAAACGCGATGTGACGGAATTTCATGACACGTTTGAGCCAGGAGTCGAAAGCTTGCTGGTGAATCTTACTATCATGGCTAACAACAAAACCCCGAGCCAACATGAGTTTGACCGCTGACACAAAGTTTTCGGCAGGAACCAGAATATCTAAGTCACGAAACTCCCGTTCGTGCGGGTTCCCCCACAACTGAATTGCCAAGGCCGGGCCCTTGACCGCCAAGGCCCGTATCCCCTCGCGCCGAAACTCTTCAAGAACAGCGGCACCCTCTTCTAAGATCCAACTTTGCACCGCACGGCGCGAAGCAGCTTGCTTACGAAACTCCTGCGCCCACGTTTCGGTTAAAAGTTCGTTCGGTGGGCCGAAAACTCCCGAAGTGAGAACAGCCTGCGTGACGCCTACCGCTTTATGCCGTGAGGCGACGTCAAAAAGCCTACTAGGACTAAGGTTTGCCAGGGTTTCGGGCTCAGGGGCTTCGAAGCCTCGGTATCGTGCAACGGCAGAAGAAACCCAAGAGGTTTCACGGTCGATTTTGGCAGGGCTCATAGCTCGAGTTTAATCGATTCCGTTCTCGACGCCAAGAGATAAAACTCTGGCATTTTACCAGTCGAACCTTTAAACTTAAACCAGAGATTATGAAACTAACGCAACCTCGCCTGAAGTTGACTTCAGCTTTGCTCTGGGGCGTTCTGGTTTTGCTGTCCGCCTCTCTGAGCTCCTGTCAGCCATCGTCCACATCCCCTGCAGAAACTCACTCCCCTGCGTCAACTCCTTCTTTACTCAGCATAAATCCGCTCGCCAAGCTTTTACGCCTGGTCAGCGACCCCTGGCCTGGTTATATCGACGAAGAGGGCGGCTACCTGGTGACGCTAGCCCAAGAAGTTTTCGAAACCGAAGGCTACAAGGTCATCGTTCAAACCATGCCCTTTGCCCGCGCGTTAAATGAAGTTCAAACCGGTGAAGCTGATATGATTCCTGCCTTGTATTTAGATACAGCACCTCACCTTCTGTATGCCGCACAGCCCACCGCTGTTGATGCGACGGCTCTTATCGTCAACGAGCACTTTAAGGTCACCGCTGATAACCTCAGTGCCCTGAGCGGACAACAGGTGGGGTGGGTTCGCGAGTTTCATTTTGCCCCGATCTTGCAACAAAAGTTTCACCTGAGCGTTGAGCCGTACCGGGTAAACTCCCGCGAAAACGGGCTGACTATGCTCAAGAACGATCGTCTTGCGGCTTTTATCGACAACGAACAGGTGTTAAGAAGACTCGCCCACACCCTTAAGCTAACCGACCCGCCTTTTAAAATTATCACGGCCTTTCGCAAGGGCCTCTACTTTGGCTTTACCGACAGCCCCCACGGCCAAAAGCTCAAAGCGATTTTTGACCGAGAGGTGTCACGCCTTACCCGCAGTGGCGAACTCGACGAGCTCTACCACCGCATGATTCAAGACGGGCCTGAACTCTAAACCAGACTAGGCCTCAAAGTGTTCTCTTTTTCTTGGGTCGCAAACTCTCGAACTTCTCGGCTGATCCTCATCGAACAGAAGTGGGGGCCGCACATTGAACAGAAGTGCGCTTTTTTAGCCCCTTCCTGCGGGAGGGTATCGTCATGAAACTTCCGGGCTGTTTCGGGGTCCAGGCTTAAGTTGAACTGATCGTTCCAACGAAATTCAAACCGGGCTTTCGAAAGCGCATCGTCTCGCACCTGCGCGCCAGGGTGCCCTTTGGCAAGGTCGGCGGCGTGAGCAGCAATCTTGTAAGCGATGATGCCGTCTTTAACGTCTTGGCGATTGGGCAAACCAAGGTGTTCCTTGGGGGTTACGTAGCACAGCATCGCGGTGCCGTACCAGCCGATCAAGGCCGCGCCGATCGCCGAGGTGATGTGGTCGTAACCCGGTGCGATGTCTGTCGTCAACGGTCCCAGCGTATAAAAGGGCGCCTCGTCGCACAGTTTCAGCTGAAGGTCCATGTTCTCTTGAATTTTATGCAAAGGAACATGCCCGGGGCCCTCGATCATGACCTGGCAGTCCTTGGCCCAAGCACGGCGGGTCAGCTCGCCCAGCGTTTCCAGTTCGGCAAACTGGGCCCTGTCGTTGGCGTCGGCGATACACCCAGGCCGCAGACCATCCCCCAGCGAAAACGAAATATCATACTCGGCCATCAGGTCACAGATTTCGTCAAAATGGGTGTAGATAAAGTTCTCTTTCCGGTTAGCCAAGCACCACTTTGCCATGATGGAGCCCCCGCGCGACACGATGCCTGTCACCCGTTTTGCCGTCAACGGGATGTGGGCCAGCCGAACTCCGGCATGGAGCGTAAAGTAATCAACCCCCTGTTCGGCTTGTTCGACCAAAGTGTCGCGAAAAATCTCCCAGGTTAAAGCTTCGGCCCGGCCGTAAACCTTTTCGAGCGCCTGATACAGGGGAACCGTCCCGACAGGAACGGGGCAGTTGCGCAGAATCGCTTCGCGGGTTTCGTGAATACGATGCCCTGTCGACAAGTCCATAATGGTATCGGCGCCCCAACGGATCGCCCAGACCATCTTTTCGACTTCTTCTTCGACCGAAGAAACTACCTCAGAATTGCCAATATTGCCGTTGATTTTTACTAAAAAGTTGCGCCCGATGATCATAGGTTCCAATTCGGGGTGTTTGCGGTTGGCGGGCAAAATCGCTCGGCCTCGGGCAATTTCCTCGCGAACAAACTCGGGTGAACAACCCTCACGGATCGCGACAAACTCCATCTCGGGAGTAGTAACCCCGCGTCGAGCCCAGGACAATTGAGTTCCTTGCCCACGCTCGGCGATCCATGCAGTCCGCAACGCTGGCAGACCTTTGGTTACGTCTGAAACGTACGAGGGGTCGGTGTAGGGGCCCGAGGTATCATAAACTTGAACAGGAACGTTTTTTGCTTTTCCGTAGGCAGTCGGGGAATCTTCTAGCTCAATTTCCCGCACAGGAACGCGAATATCGGGGCGTGCCCCCGGCAAATAGACTTTCATAACAACCCCCATAAAAAGACCGCCTGGGCAAGTCTTTTAAAAAATATAGCTAGGAGTTGTCTCAGCTTCCCTCCGGCGGCATTACCCGCATCAGGTTCAAAGGGTTTTTCTCACCCGCCATTCGGCAGGACCCCTAGCTGAGCACCAGCCTAGCACAGGGGGGCC
>JAJXWL010000074.1 GCA_021781625.1 bacterium | reverse complement strand
CTGGGGAGGAAATACTTGAAACGTAATTATTGGGGAACCATTTCTTTGCTTATTGCCGCTGGGGGTTGGCTTTTTGTGCGATTTCAACCCTGGTGGTCTTTTTCTCCCCAAACTTTTCCCAACCCTTTAGATCTGGCAGATGCTTTATTTTCGTCGGCCCTCGTGGGAGGCCTTGCCGACTGGTTTGCCGTCACCGCCCTTTTTCGTCGCCCTTTAGGCCTTCCCCTGCCCCACGTTGACGTTCTCCGAAGGCGTAAAAACGATGTTGCCAAAGCCGTGCCTCGCTTTGTTGCCCAGTTATTAACCCCTGAACTTTTGACCGCCGAGTTAATCAAAGTCGATTTTGTGAGTTTGCTCGAAACCCAGTGGGGACAACTTCAGCGCTTGGATTTGCCCACGACCCTGTCCCGACTGCTTCGTCATGGTCTAGAAGCCGGGTGGGACCGAACAGCAGGAACCGCAGCGGCGGGGCTCCTCAAAGAGGCTGTGCAGAAAAACCGATCTCAGCTCTCAGCTTATTTGACCGAAATCGTTCGAAAAAATGCCGGTTGGAAAGCCCTCTTTATCGGTTCTGACACCATTGAGAAGTTTTTAGACACCAGTCTTCGTGAGGTAGAACGTCTTCAAAACGAACTCGACCATCCTATGCGCGAATTTCTGCGTCAAGCTCTTGCCCTGTACGCCTTCGAGCTGACCATGCCCACTTCAGAACGTCGAAATTCCCTCGATAAAATGCTCCAAGAATGGTTAGCCGATGAGGAACTCAAAGCTTCAGGACTGAAAATCCTTGCTCAAGGTCTGGAAGCTCCTTCAGAAAACCGCGAAGACCTCAATCAAGCCATTGGTCGTTGGTTAGGTAAGGCTATCGAACGTACCAACGCTTTGGAACATACCGCCCAAGCCGTAGGAGATCTTCTGACCAAGATTGACCCCGATCTCTTTATTCAACAAGCCGAGCGGGCCGTGGGGCAAGATCTTCAATATATTCGCGTCAATGGAGCTGTGGTGGGCGGCTTGGCTGGTGTGGCCCTATCCCTTCTGTCTCATTTAAGAATCCCTTAACCACTCAGCTCAGTAACCCACCCCCCTACGCCTGGACAGAAGTCTCGACACGGACTAGAATTTTCGTATGAGTGCTCCCTCCAAGCCAGCCCCCCCCGTTCCTAAGCTTCTCGCCACTCCATTCTGGGTGCCAGCCCCCAATAATGCTGTACGCTGTTTGGCTTGTTTTCGAGAATGCCTCATTCCCCCGGGTGGCACAGGCTTTTGCCGGGTGCGCGTGAATCAGAACGGTAAACTGGTCAGGCCTTATGAAGCCCTCTTATCCGCGTGGCAAAACGACCCGATTGAAAAAAAGCCGTTATACCATTTTTTACCCGGCAGTCGTGTCGTTTCGTTTGGCGGTTGGGGTTGCAACTTTATTTGCCCCTGGTGCCAAAATCATCCTATTTCACAAAAACTCCCCCAGCCTCACGAATACCGCCCCACCAGTCCTCGAGAGCTTGTACAATGGACTCTTGAGGCCCAGGCACCTTCCCTAGCGATGACCTATAATGAACCTACTGTAGCCATTGAGTTTGTCCGAGAAACCTTTTTTCAGGCCCGGGAAGCTGGTTTAAAAACGGTTTTAGTGACCAATGGTTCCTTGGGAGCTCGAGGGGTCCGAGCCTTAGCACCAGTTTTGGACGCTGTAAATGTCGATTTAAAGAGCTTTAACGCAGAGAAAATGCACAAAGTGGTCGCCGGCGACTTGGGAGCCGTTCTTGCCGCCATCGAGGCCTTTCGGGCTGAAGGTGTTTGGACAGAAGTCGCCACGCTGGTGGTTCCAGACTTTAACGATTCGCTTCAAGAACTGGAAGATCTGGCTCGCTGGTTGGCAGGAATCGGCCGTTGTACGGTCTGGCATTTGAACCAGTATCACCCCGATTACCGTTACCGTCAGGCACCAGTCCCTGACACACTCCTCCACGAAGCCCGGCAGAGAGGTTTAGAAGCCGGCTTGCATTACATTTACTTAGGAAATCTGTCTGGGGCTGATCATACCGTCTGCCCCGAGTGTCAGACCGTACTGATTCAGCGGTCCCAACACTCTGTCACGTCAAATTTTCAGGGAACCTGTTCTTGCGGCAAGAAGATTCCTGGCATATGGTCATGAATCTTAAGCTAAGGCCGACTTGTGCCGCAGGCCGCTTCTACCCTCAGGAGGAAAAAGCCCTCCAAAGTCTCGTTCAACAAAATCTCACCGGTAACGAGCTGGCCCTTGAGCACTTTCAATGTTTGGCTTTGGCCGTTCCTCATGCCGGTTACCAATATTCGGCGGCCACGGCAGGACAGGCCTTCCGCTGGTTAGCCGCTCAACCTTCCCCCAAACTGGGCTTATGGGGTCCAAGCCATTACTTTGCCTTTACTGGTTTAGCAGGAAACCCCTATCCAGAATGGGAGTTGCCAGGTAAAAGTTTTCACCGCTTTACTCCCAGCTCAGAAAGGGGAAGTTTTGTTCCGGCTACTCAGGCGGCCCTGTTTCATCAGCCTGAACACTCCTTAGAAGTAGAACTGCCCTTTATCCGCGAGTGCGCTCCCGAAGCTACCGTCGAAGCGGTACTCTTTGGCCAGTTGGACCCAGAAGTTGCCCTCAAAGCCCTTACGGCAGTTCCCCAGATCCCGTTTATTATCGTTTCGACCGACCTTTCGCACTTCCATTCGTTGAAAGAAGCCCAAAAACGGGATGCCCAGTACCTCGAAGCGGTACAAGCCGGCCGCGTCGGTGAGGTTTTGACAGGGGAGGCCTGCGGCAGGGTTCCTTTGGCTGCCTTGGTGTTGTTAGCCCAACAAAATCATTGGGAGTGCCGAGTTCTGCACTACGACACCAGTGCCACAGCCTCGGGAGATGACTCTTCGGTGGTGGGCTATGCGGCTTTAGCCTGGGGGGTTTCATGCTAAGTCCAAGCGAAAAGGCCTCTTGCCTGACTTTAGCTCGCGAAGCTATCCGTTCTGAGTGGTTTCCCGCTTCACAGAAAGCGCTTCAGTCCCTTCAAGTCCAAGGAATTCCACCATTCAAGGCAGCGTGCTTTGTCACCCTCACTCAAAATGGCACTCTGCGGGGGTGTATTGGTACCCTTTGGCCCTACCGTTCCTTGGCCGAGGACGTTCATGGGAACGCCCATGCGGCCGCTTTTGAAGACCCTCGTTTTTCGTCGCTGAGCCCCTCAGAAGAACCTCAAACGGCGATTGAGATTTCGTTGTTAAGCACGCCTCAGCTTTGGTCTGGTACATCCCAAGAGCTTTTGGCTCAGCAAGTTCAAAAACCGCAGGGGGTCATTTTTCGTTGCGAGGGTCGTCAGGCCACTTTTTTACCTCAAGTTTGGGAACAACTCTCCGGAGAACGCTTTTTCAGTGAGCTTTCCCGCAAAGCCGGGTGCTCGCCCCAGGCCTGGCATCAGTCGACAGCCCAGTTCTGGACCTACCAGGTGGAAGCTTTTTCTGACCCTGCAGAGACTTTCCTGAATCGCCCTTGATTCTTGAGGCTTCTTCTATATAAATTTAAGGTATGCCTGACCTACCCGAGGACTTTCCGGTTTTTCCTTTTGTTCAAGAACTCTTTGAAGACCTTTCTTTGACGTTACCGTCCTTAGGGTGCCGCTTTGAAGGGACAGTGCCCCCGAATGACCTCAGTGCCAAGGCCAGACGAACCCACCTCAAAAATCAGCTCTTCTTATTTTTTGCGGATTTAGCTCAGGGTCGTAAGGTAATCACGGTCAAATTTACCTTGGCTAGTGGAAGCGAAGGGATGCAAGAATGGTGTTTTTTGGCCCCTCAATTGTTTACTCCCGAGTTTGCTCCTGAAGCTCTGCCCTCGTGGCAACCCGAATTTCAACGTCTGTTAATGGCGGAAGGTGCGGGGTTTGGGTTTATGCTCCCCATGGGAACTCCGCTTCAAGTAGGGCCTCCTTTAGATTGGCGAGAGTTATTTCGGCTGTACGGTAGCCCCCAAGCCGGGCATGATATGGTTCAGAATTTTTTACGGCGATCTGAAGCCCTTTTGGATCAGTTGGAAGAAGCTGTGAAAACACAGAATGCCTCGGAATGTTTTCGTTTGGCGCACACCTTAAAAGGAGCCGCACGAGGCATTTACGCCCTCCCCTTTTCGATGTCCGCACTCAAACTGGAAATGGCTGGACGCGGAGGCAACTTGAGCGAAGCACCCAGCTTAATGAGTAGCACACGCTTGGTTTGGAAAGAACTTGTGAGCTGGTATCGTCAAGGTGAAGGCGGTGCGACGAGTTGAGGTTCAAGAAAAACCCCAGCGGCTAAAGCCTCAAGAAAATTGTCCGTTACTAAAGTCATTCACAGGAGTTTTCTGTGGTATGCTCCCGATACAAACATTTCTGTGTCGGGAAGTGGAATACTGGCGGGAGTGGTATGGTGAAAAAAATTGTGCTTGTTTGGGGAATACTCACCGGACTTATGTTCAACACAGGGCTTTTGCAGGCCCAAAACACAGACCCCAACGACCCCGGCCACCCGTTTCGGGTGAACTTTGGGGCTGTAGACGTTGGCCTAGACCCGCAAAAAAGCCAAACCACGATAGAAGCGGAAGTATATACCGCACTTTATGAAGGTCTGGTCGTGTATGATCCTTATTCACTTCGACCTGAACCTGGTGCGGCTTCCAGCTGGAATACTTCTTCTGATGGAAAAACTGTCACCTTTCACCTGCGTTCGGGGCTCAAGTTTTCAGATGGAACACCTCTCACAGCCCAAGATTTTGTGAATACCTGGGTTAGATTGTTGTCCCCCGCCACACAGGCCCCTTATGCGTCACTTTTAGACATGGTCAAAGGTGCGAAAGCCTGGCGTGAAGGAAAATTGACGGACCGAACACGGCTAGGGATTCAAGCCAAAGATGCACAGACACTGGTACTCACGCTCCAGGAACCTGCCCCAGAGCTTTTTCCCATCTTGTGTCATTATGCTTTTGTTCCCCTTGATCCGCATTTTTTAGCGACTGGTAAGGGCTTTCCAGCATCCAACGGCCCCTACTTGGTCTTAACGAGGACTCCCCAGCGCTGGGATCTGATTAAAAATCCTTTGTACTGGGATCACGCCAATGTTAAAATTCCTCACCTGGTATTTACCTTTAACGATGATGCGGTCAAGGTCACGCAAGAGTTCAAAGACGGCTATTACGACTGGCTAGCCGACGGCATAGACGGCAACGCCATTCTCAGCGACAAACTGATTTCAGCGGTCCCTTTATTTGGTACAACTTTTTTGTACTTCCGCGTGGCGGACAAACCCTGGAATAATCCGGTGGTTCGTCGAGCTCTTTGGTTAGCCGCTCCTCTTGAGGAACTCCGCAAGCCTTACATTCAGCCATGTACCACCTTGATTCCCGAGTTTGAAGGCTACCCCTCACCCAAAATCAAATCTGAGACCAATCTAGCTGAAGCTAAAAAACTTTTAGCTCAAGCCGGGTATCCCTTAGGAAAAGGGTTACCCCCCGTCACGCTGGCCTTACCGGAAGGTTCAGAAAGCGAAAGGTTGATGGCTCTGCTTAAGACTGCCTGGACAGGCCTAGGGTTAACCGTAAAAGAAAAACAAATCTCGGGCTCCTATTACGATAAAATTGCTAAAATTCCTCATACCATCGGGTATTTTAGCTGGGTTGGGGATTACTTAGACCCGACGACCTTTCTTTTGCTGTGGAAAAAAGACTCCTCCCTCAACTCCTTTGGCATGGCTGACCCTGTTTATGACAACTTTTTGAGCAAAGCGGCCCTGTTAACAGGTGAAGCCCGCTACAAGATGTTGGCGAAGGCCGAAGCCTACCTGCTGGATAACGGTCTCTTGTTGCCCTTGAGTCATTCCCCAGGCTTTAACCTCATTGATCGAGAGCTGGTCGGGGGCTGGTACCCTAATCCTCTGGATATTCATCCGTTCAAGAACCTCTACTGGAAACCCCTTCAGCCCTGGAAGAATGCTGTAAGGTTTGACTTTTCACCGAATATCCCCTATCATAATGGGCATGCCTGAAGAGACTTCTCCTAGCGGAACTTATCCTTTCCAGATCAACCAGAAGGTTGTTTACCCTTTGCAGGGTGTGGGAACCATTCAGTTGATTACCGAAAGGGTCTTCAAAGGTAAGCCCACGCCTTACTATCAGATCTACTTGCCGGTGACGGACATGATTGTCATGATTCCTGTGCACAAAGCTGTAGAAATTGGCATTCGAAGTATTGTTCCTCAAGAAAAGGCCCAAGAAGCTTTGGCCATTGTTTCTAGCGAGTACGAACCGGTCACCGCCGATTGGAAACTCCGCTATCAGATGAACTTAGACCTTTTGAAAAATGGGGATATCACAGATATCGCCCTCGTTGTGCGCAACTTGTATCACCGAAGTAAGGTAAAAGAGTTGCCCATCTTAGAGCGAAAACTTTATGACAGCGCCATGAAACTTCTTATCGATGAAGTGGCGTTTTCGTTAGACATTGCTGTTACTGAAGTTGAAAAACTCGTTCATGAAAAACTAGAACCTCTGGCGAAATTAGCCCGCGCCTCGACCTTGGGGGAAGATTCTGAAGAGGAATTTGAACCTGAAGAAGAGGAAGAAGAAGAGTACGAAGAGTAATGCCGACATTGACATGGCAATATGCCTTTGAGACCCTACGACAAACCCTCGATGACGAACGTCCTAGTCTGAATGTCTTAGAGGCCGCAGGTGCTTCTCCCTTTCAAATTTTGATTGCCACTGTCCTTTCCTTACGAACAAAAGATGATGTCACGTTGAAAGCTAGCAAAGCTCTGTTTGCCAAGGCGGCAACACCGCAAGCCGTGCTAACACTAGGCGAAGACGATCTAGCCCAAACCATTTTTCCTGTAGGCTTTTACAAAACCAAAGCGGGACACATCCGAGAAATTTCACAAATTTTGATCGACTCGTACCAGGGTGAAGTCCCTAACAACAAAGAGGCGCTCTTGGCCTTGCCCGGGGTTGGACCTAAAACTGCCAATTTGGTCCTTGGCTTGGCGTTTGGCATCGAAGCCATTTGTGTCGACACTCATGTCCATCGCATTGCCAACCGGTGGGGCTGGGTTCAAACGCAAACCCCAGAAGAAACCGAAAAGGCGCTAGAAAGCCAGCTTCCCCGCGAAGTTTGGATCGATGTCAACGAGCTGATGGTTCAGTTTGGTCAAACCCTTTGTGGTCCAGCCAGCCCCCATTGTCAACAATGTCCGCTGAACGAAGTTTGCCCACGGATTGGGGTACTTCACCACCGCTAAACTGCTATGAAACCCGTTGTTTTGGTTTTATTGCTGACAGCCTCGTTTTTATCACTTCCCACTGCCTTACTTTTTGCTGCCGAACCCAACCTCATTCCGCTGTTGGACGATGCAACCCATAAATCTCGTGAGATTATTGATAGCCAACCTCAACCCGAGAGTTTTAGTCCCCAAGAATTGCAGTGGCTTGACGCGGAAGCTCACCGACGTTGGGACGTTAGCTGGTCAGACCTTTTTCAAGAGGGCCACCGAGGCGATCAACGGCGCGAGTTACTGCTTCGCTGGCTCAATACCGTAGTAGCAGATCACCCTGGCCCAGCCCCTGCGCCAGCAGACCGACGCCCCCGTCCAGAAAACTGGACAGCTGAAACCCCGTGGGGTCTACCCCACGAATCCGCTTCACGTTGGCACCCTTAACGCCCAACTTTAGCTTGACAACTCTCCTTACCCTGTCTAGTTTTGTGTCATGACGTTTCCCGAGCCCGTACACGACATAGTCCAAGCTCTCTTAGACTCCTATCACCAAGTGGGGGGCATCAATCATGTGGATGAGACCCGACTGCCTTCGATGGAGTCTG
>JAJXWL010000073.1 GCA_021781625.1 bacterium | reverse complement strand
TTTTTATAGGCTGCCAATAAGAATTCTTCGACAACCTTTTCGATTAGGTCATTAGAGATTCCTTTATCCTGCGTGATTTGATGAATCGCATCAGAAAATTCGGAGTTCACAACATCCTCCCAGAAAAAAATCTATAGATCATTCAACCTTGCTTTACGAATTTCTTTTTTAGTAATTTGTACAGAGCCCTTCTCAGTTTCAAGCATAAGGGAGGCATCCTTCGCCTCACTCAAAGTACCTGACAGCCATTCAGAGTCACCATCTCGTAAAATCTGAATTGGGCGCCCCTGGAACAACTCCAATTCAAAATCATATTTTAAATTTCGCTCCAAACCCGGGGTCCCCACTTCAACATACAAATCTTCTGTATTCAGAAGCTCCTCAAGCTTAGGCAATAACAGTTTATGCAAGTGCGCCAAACCTTCTAACGTTAATCCTTCGGGAGAATAAATCGTCAAAGAAACCTTAGTCGTTCCGTTCTTTGTTCGAGCGGCAACTTCTAAAAGTCTGGCTTTTTCTACACCGAGAAACTGATCGAGAGCAAGAAACAAGGGGTCATCGGGAAGGGAAAGCAACATACGGCACCATAAAAAAAAGAGCCGTTTCCGACTCTTTAGCTCATTCCTCTTAATCTAGTCTTGAAACGACACTACAAAAAACCTTTAATTTTGTCAAGTAAGAGGCTATGCCTAATGTAAAGAAAGGCAGAGAACCTTAACTTCTTTCGCCCCATGATTTCTGAGCAGGGCCGAGCAGGCCTCGACAGTAGCACCTGTGGTCACAACATCGTCAACAAGCCAAACAAGCTGCTCCTGAGTCTCGCTTCCCGACCAAAAAAAAGAGCTTTTTGCATTTTGAAAACGCTTTCCTCGACCGAGAAGTTTTTGTTTTTCTCCTGCGTGTCTTCGTAGAAAGTGTCTTAAGGGCCATTTTGTTCTTTTGCTGATGGCTTGAGCAAGGGCTTCAACAGGATCCCATCCCCGTTGCCACACTCTACGGTGATGGGAAGGAACGGGAACGACGACACCAGGGGGCAGATCGTCCCAAGCAAAAAGTGAAAGTAGTGCCCGATTTAGCTGAGGAATAGGTCGCATTTTATATTGGGCGGTCCAAAATCCAACCCACGAATTGTAGGGGCCTAGACCGATAAGTTCCGTAAAGGACCAGCTTTGAGTTTGACAGTCCATGCAAAATTTTGTCTCGGTAAGGAGAGGTTGATGACAAAGTTCGCAAGTAGGTCCCGGGTCTTTTTTTTGAACCCGCTGATGCCAGCATAGCGGACAAACATCCTCAAGTTGGTGATCCGGAACAAAAGGTGCCCCGCAAATGAGACAGCGATACCGTTGTAACCACATACCTAGAAAGACAGCCAAGCTATCGTTTGGCTTTCAAAGATTTTTGCCAATGATCGATCCAATTAAGCGCCTCTAGAGGTGTCAGCCGGTTTAATTCAAGCCCAGCGATCTCAGTGAGCAATAATTCGTTTTCATCAAACAGACTTGCCTGAACAATAGGTGTTTCTATGACCTTCTTTTTTTGCTTTTCACCTAGAGACACTTCATTTTCAGGCAAAAGCCCCTCAAGAATACTCGTGGCACGCTGTAAAAGTTCTGTAGGTAAACCTGCTAACCTTGCGACATAAATTCCATAGGAGTGATCCGCCGCGCCAGGAATGACACGACGAAGAAAAATTACGTCAGCACCATCCTCCTCTACAGCTAAGCAAAAGTTATGTTTTTCTGGGTGTTCAAGAGCGGTCAACTCGTGATAATGGGTCGCAAATAACGTCTTAGCGCGTATTCGATTTAATAAGTACTCGCAAAGCGCCCAAGCCAACGACAGTCCGTCTCTGGTACTCGTCCCCCTCCCCACTTCATCCATGACAATTAAACTGGCAGAGGTTGCCTGCCGCAGAATGTAGGAGGTCTCATTCATTTCTACCAGAAAGGTTGATTCACCGCGTGAAAGATCGTCTCCTGACCCTACTCGACAAAAGATTTGATCAACAATTCCGACTCTGGCAAACTCCGCCGGCACATAGCCTCCCATTTGCGCCATGAGGACGATCAACGCGGTTTGCCTCAAAAATGTGGATTTACCCGCCATATTGGGCCCAGTCAACAAATGCAGAACGTCCGTTTCTGAAAAGTTAACAGAATTGGGAACAAAAGGAGTTTCCTTGAGAGCTGCCTCGACCATGGGGTGACGACCCGCTCGAATTTCTAAATCGTACCCGGGATGCAACTCTGGGCGTGTGTAATGAAAACGCCGCGCCACGGTTGCTAAACTTTGTACAGCATCGACATACGAACAAAATTGCGCCGCTTTTTGAAAAGCGACTACATGGGACCGTAAGCGTTTTATCAAATCCTCATAGAGGTTTCGTTCGATTTCTAAAACTCGAGCTTGTGCTGTTTCCACAGTCACCTGAAGAGCTTCAAGTTCATCGGTTGTATAGCGTTCTGTACCCACTAGGCTTTGTTTCCGACGAAAATGCGACGGTAAATTTTGAGCTTGAACTCTTGATACTTCAAAAAAATAGCCTAAGATTTTGTTACTTTTGATCCTAAGAGTATTAAGAGAAGACTTTTGCTTTTCTTTTTCTGCATATCCCTGAATTAACTCCTCGCCGTGATCGCGAGCAAAGCGATCTTGATCTAGTTGGGCATTAAAACCTGGGGCAAAGACGCCTCCGTCTTGCAAAACTAGGGGTAATTCTTTATTTAGGGCCGACCTTAAAAACTCTTGTTCGCTTGCCAGTTCCTGTTGCACCTCTTGCGAAAGCGAAATTGGAGCGTTATCGAGCCGTCTTTGATCCCAAAATTTTGCTAAATCCCCTGTACGTTCAAGACAGACAAGAAGTCCTCCCAAATCACGGGGTGAGGCTTTGTCCAAAACCAAACGAGAGGTCAGTCGCTCCCAATCAAGCATTCCCGATAAGGTATCCCGAATTTGTTGATGGGGCGAAGGCGATTCCACATAATAAGCAACGTCGGCCTGTCTTGCCAAAATTTCATCAAGGTTCTTGAGAGGAAAATGAATCCACGACTTTAAAAGCCTGGCACCTGGTGCCGTTTCCGTAGAGTTAAGAACCTTCCAAAGGGTGAACCCTTCCCCTCCACGATTCCGATCACTCAATTCCAGGCTTTTCGCCGTAGCCTCATCTATCCCGAGATAATCTTCGGGTCGATATTTTTTGAGTTTTTTTAAATGCTCAGGATTTTTTCCAGGCCAACGACTATCCGCATACGCAAGAAGCACTCCCAAGGGAATCAACTCTAACGAATGAGGTTGCCAACCGAGTGCTGCAGGACTCATGACCTCAAAATGCCTCAATACTCTGTCTTTGGTTCTGGCAAGCTCAAAATACCAAGGGGGAAGTTCTGTTATCAACGGCGAAGATTCACTTTTTTCCCAAGAGGCAAGCTCGGGATAGGCCTCTCTCACCCCTTCTTCTAGCAAAATTTCTCTTGGCTGAAAGCGGAGTAACTCGCGTTGTAGGGCTTCACCCTTTTCCCAACGGACAACCGTGGTCCAAATTTCGCCGGTAGAGAAGTCGGAAGCTGCCAAGGCACAATGTTGGTTTTGCCAAAACAACGCGACGAGATACTGTGAAGCACCACCATTCATTAAATTGTCGTCTACCACGGCACCAGGACTCAAAACCTCCACAACTTCACGCCCCATCATCCCCTTGCCGCCTTGCGGGGCATTTTGTTCACAAACGGCAATTCGCTTTCCGAGGTCAAGAAGCTTTTTGATATAAGTGGAGGCCGCATGGTACGGAATACCGCACATGGGGACTCCCTGACGCTGAGTCAAAGTTAACCCCAACAGCTTACTTGCCTCATGAGCATCCTCCAGAAACATTTCATAGAAATCACCAAGTCTAAAAAAAAGTATTTTGTCTTGATGCTGGGCTTTCAAGGTGAGGTATTGACGCATCATCGGGGTAGGTTCGATCATTTTTTCATTCTAAAGAAGGTTGAAATTTCCCACAAGGCGTTCTCGAAGTCCGGAACTCCTGTTGTCATTCGCTGAAAATCGATTATAATAGAGTTGTGTCAGAAGCATTATATTTCCAAGAGACTTCGGCAGGAATTTTCATTAAAGCCGTAGGCCATATTACGGCGGCTCTTTCTGTTGACCTGAAAGCCTTGGTCACTGAGAGACTTGAACAAACTCCAGTTCCCCTTGAGCTTTTTGCTGATCTCTCGGAATGCACCTATATGGATTCTACCTTCATGGGCTTGTTAGTGGGGTTCCACAAAAAGCTCAAATCTCTTACCGGACGGTCTCTTACGCTTTGGAACCCAAGTCGAGAATGTGAGAAACTCCTTCAAGGTTTAGGAATTTGGAAGTTAATGAGACTGGTAGAAGGTCGGCTTGACACAGGTGAGCCCGACTTCTGGAAACTCGTAACGAAAACACAAGATCCTAGTCCCGAGATTCTGCTGGGCGCTCATCAAAATTTGAGCGAGATTTCTGCTGAAAATGCCAAGAAATTTTCTGTACTCGAGTCAATTCTTAAAGATCAAATCCATAAAGAAGAAAATTAGCCTTGAAAAATTAGCCCTAACGGTGGCTAGAAGTTAAAGGAACCCTTCCCAAAAGATCTTTCAGGAAGAGTTTTTACCCTTTAAAGTAAGCAGTTTATTGTTTTGTTGTTGAAGCTTGCGGTGTTGGTGTCGCCTGTGGCGCTGGTGCTGGCTGGTTGGCCGGCGCAAGGTCAACTTGGAGTCTAGCAATTACACCATCGGTAATATCCGCGTCAGGACTATACCACACCACTGAAGAATCATTTTCTAAGTTCAGGATTAACGAAAATCCTTTCGACACCGCTTCTTGATCAATCTCAGAAATCAAAAGTTTTTGAAAAGAGTCATCTTTTCGCACTTCTTCACTCTTTTGCTTGAGTTCTTGTTGCTTAACAGCAGCGAATTGCTGATAGGCCTCTTTTTTTGATTGAATTTGAGCGTCTAGCTGTTGAACGGTTGCTTCGTCCCCACGTGCTTGAGCATCATTTCGCTGATTCATCAATTGGATAAGTTCTTGCTTGAACTTATTGATATCATTTTGAATCGAAGCTTTGAGAGCCTCAAAATCGCGCACCCCTTTGGATTCCTTGTAAAACTTATCGTAAATTCGGGTTAAATTCACTAACCCTGTTTTTGCAAATTGCTGAGTTTGAGCAACGGCAATTGACGAAATGGCAACCATGAAAACTGCCAGAACAAACCATCGTTTCATCTTTTCCTCCTAATTGGTATAGCCGAAAGCAATAACGAGTGTCATATCCGCTTGGGGTCCAAAAATCCCCTGTCCTTTTTGCCAAACCACATTATTACTGTCATTCAACAGGAAAGGTTTGGCTAGATAAACCGCAATAGGGAACTGTGGGCTTACTACACGTAGACCAAAACCCCAGGAATAGTGCTTTTGCCCGTACGGAATTTGCGACAAGCTCGTGTACGTACTGTCATTATAGAGTAACCAAGACGAGTCAACAAACGTATCAAGCCACAAGAAGCTGGGAATTACAGGAAAACGGAATTCGACACCGCTGTTCCAAGCCGCATTTAGTCCCATAATATACCCCCAGCCGCGACCACTGAGCATGCCATCAACACTCACCAGTTCGGTTGGCTGAGCCACGATGTAGCTCGGTCCACCCAACCCTGGCATCAAGAAGCTTGCCCCCGTATGAGCGCGGAACACCCATTGAAAATCGTAACTATCGGTAATGGGCAAGTCGAGAAGCTTCAAATAAAAGTCCGCTGTTCCATCCCAGCGACTCCAGGAGGATTGTCCCACTAAGAATCCGCCATCCAACGTCATGGTTTGTGACAGCAAAAATCCCGACGTCGGGTTGTAGACCAAATCTCGGGTGTCCCAGGCTGTTTTTGCCCAAATCTGGTTGTTAAACTGCCAGTTGAGGTTATTCTGACGAACCACATAACTTGCTGGTCGGAACAAGGTGGAATCATACGAGACGTACTGCAACCCAGACTGAGCGCCAGTCCCCACGCTGAGCCGTCCCCACGGTAGGTACCAGGCATAGCCCGTATTCACTCCCAGCGAGAAATCATAGGACTCATACTGCATGGTAGAATACTGAGCTTGGTTATTCGAAAGGTCGTATTGGTACCGGGTTACCAAATGGAGTTGGGTAATATCATTGGAAGTAGGAACCCCAGGGAAGGGATCCCCCGCATTGTACGAGTGACCACCGTAGGTTTCTGAGTCCGTAAAAACATAGTCGTTAGGGTTATAAGGGTCAGGGACTGAGGTTCCAATTCCGGTTGACAGGGGGGCATTGGCATCTTGAGGGATATTTTGGTTGATCGCGTGGGAGATTCCCAAATTCCAGCCTAACGTGAGGCGCTGATTAAAGGCCCAGTTATCAACAAAGCTGGCGTTGAGACTTTGAATGATCGGAGACAGGCTCGACGCTATACTAAAGTTGTAGCCTTCGCCGAGAAAGTTTTTATCTCCCCACTTAATCTGTGCAGACACAGGAAACGACGTAGCTCCCGAAAACGACAAACCAAAGGACATATCTGCGGTTTTTGCTTCTTCGACATTGAGGACCAAATCCATGAGTCCATCAGCGGAACCCTGGGGAGTTTCGGGAACGATACTGCTAAAGTACTGCAAGTTGTAGAGGTTATGGATACCTTCTACAATTTTTGCTTTGCTGAAGACATCGCCCACTTGAATTGGCATTTCCCTGGTGATGACGTAGGCTTTTGTTTTTGTATTCCCTTTAACCAAGATGCTTTCGATGTGAGCGCGAGGACGTTCAACAATATCGATTACATACGAAATTTTATTTCCGGTGCGAACTTCTGTCTTTTTAATTTCATTAAAGATGTAACCATTTTCATAATACAAATCCGAGATGCGTTGAAAATCTGCATCAACTCGTTCTTTGCTGATGACGCTTCCCACAGGCTGTCGAACAAGAGACTCAAGTTTGGCAGTCGAGAATATTTCGTTTCCATGGAAGGTAAAACCTCCGAAAACAAACGGTTTACCTTCGTGGATTGTTATCATGATGTCCAAAAGGTTTCTGTCATTTGTTTTATCAAATTCTACTTTCTTTTGGACATCGACGATTTTTGCGTCAATATATCCTCGATCCCAGTAATATTGTTCAATGGTTCGCAAATCCTTGGCAAAGGCGGCCTCTTTAAAAAGCCCCGCATCAAACCAGCCAACTTCTTTGGTATCCATTAAGCCTTTGAGAGTTCCCGCTGTTGCAAACGAAAGACCCTGAAATTCAATTTTTTTGACGGCAGTCTGCATTCCCTCATCAATATTAAAGTAAACAGTGGCCTCATGCTTTTTGTTCACCTCGGTTGTCGAGGTTACCCTGGCTGCGAGGTACCCATGATCATTATAATATTTTAACAGAGCCTGCTCATCGGCTTTAATTTTTCCCTGGTTGATGATGTCGCCTTTTTTCGATGTTAGCACCCCTGAAAGATCCGAAGAACTAATCTTTGTGTTGCCATTAAAGACAAAATCCGCAATCGTAGGCTTTTCCTTGACTTTAAAAATCAAGATTACCTGATCACCCTGTGGGTCGGCCTTAACCGCTGTGGGAGCTATTAAGCCTTCAAAATAGTCAAGATTGTAAAGATCACCTTGTAGCTGCTGGAACAGTTCATCCGTAAACTTTTTACCTATATAGGGACGAACAACGCCATCCAATTCGCTTCGCTGAATGGTGACAAGCCCCTCGAAGCGTATATCGGCGATGGGCTTGTTCATATACCAATCCTGAACTGCGGGAACCGAGGGACTGCTTGCTGAGGACGCTGAACCCGAAGCTGCTTGAGCAAAGGCTGACAACCCCGTTGCCGTGAAAATCAGAACGGCAAATAACCTGCGAAACGTCATGAACTCTCCTTCGTGTCAATAACTCCAATTCCAACTGAACGTTACGGTATTATCCGTGA
>JAJXWL010000072.1 GCA_021781625.1 bacterium | reverse complement strand
CGCATCGACCTTGATATTCGGTAGAACCTTCCGGCCTTCATAGTCATCACGATGGGCAAACTCATAACCTGCAGAAAGAACTCGCATTCCCAGCTCGTTAAAGAGTTCCTGATAATGGTGGGCCCGCGAGCCGCCTACATACATCATCACTGTTTTGCCTTCAAGCCTCGGTCTGATTTTTGCCAAAGCGGCTTCGACCTTAGGCATTTCTTGGGCAATGTAATTTTCTATGCGATCACTCAGTTCTGCCTCACCATAGTATTCAGCAATTTTGCGCAAGGACTTCGCGGTGGCTTTAGCCCCGACAAAATTGACCTTGAACCAAGGTATCCCGTATTTTGTCTCCATCATTTCTGCCGTGTAGTTGATGGAACGATGGCACTGAACAACATTGAGATCAGCTTGAGGTGCACTCGACATCGCGACAAACGTTGAGTTCCCTGAAAAGGTCGACACTAAGGTCAACCCAACAGCCTCGAAAATTTTCTCAATCTCAAAACCATCCCCCCCGATGTTGTATTCACCCAACAGATTGATCTTATATTTCCCCTTAACCTCTTGCAGGTTTTTCCCCACAACGTGTTCAAACACGGCATTGTTGGCAATGTGGTGACCAGCTGACTGTGAAACGCCTTTGTAACCTTCGCAACTCATAGCAAAAATCGTGATACCGAGTTCGGCTTCGAGATCTTTGGCTACAGCATGAATGTCATCGCCAATCAAGCCCACAGGACAAGTTGCAAAAATCGCGATGGCTTTGGGATGGAACAACGCATAGGCTTCGCGGATCGCTTGACGAAGTTTTTTCTCTCCACCAAAGACGATGTTGTCTTCTTGCATATCTGTTGAAAGAGAGTAGGGCATGAAGTTGTCTTCTTCAGGCCGAGTTGTTCTGGTTTGATTACGGCGTGTCAGCCAGCTATAAAACCCACAACCAATGGGACCATGAGTGATTTGAAGGATGTCCCGAGTTGGACCCACGACGACACCTTTGCAACCGGCATAGGTACAACCCCGTTGGGTAATAATCCCTGGGGCGGTTCGCGTATTTGCCTGAATCTCGGGCACCTCGTCCTTTTCCCGGACTTGATTCAATACGATCTGCTTGTCGCGTTTTCTCGCCAGTTTTGATGGATACGCCGACAACAATTCTTTTTTAACTTCTTGCATACTTTTGCTGTTCAGTGTTTCGCTGGACATGGTGATACTCCTTTGTCTCCTCGAGGTTAATCGAGTACTTTGTCACCGCGTTCCCCTGTGCGAACTTGTATCGCTTCAGAGGCTGGCAGGACAAATATTTTTCCGTCACCTGAGCGACCGGTCTGGTTGGCCTTCAAAAGGGCTTGAACGACCAACTTGACCGACTTGTCAGGAACTATCATCGAGATCAGGCGTTTTGGAATGAGCCGTTGACTTTCACCAAGGTGAGCAATGGCTTCTTCATACCCTTTTTCAGCTCCTTTAAGGACTCCAAAATCGACCAGCCCTTTTCCTCTTCCTAGAACTTCTCGTGCTGTCATGGAATTCAACCCCGCTTCGACAAGAGCTTTTTTTGTCTGATTCATTCGATTCATCCGAATGATGGCGATGACTTCTTTCATACGGGGACCTCTTCTTCCACTCTTGGGCCTGCGCTGGCTAAGGTTTCAACTTCTTTCTGACCTGAAGAAACTGTCCAAACCTCTTCGACAGGAAGAACAAAAATTTTTCCATCACCGAAGGAACCTTTTTCTCCAGTTCTAGCGGCTTTGAGTACGGTTTTAATGACGTAGTCTTTGTCGCTATCTGGCACTACCGTGATCAGCATTTCTTTGGGAATTTCGTCGTACGTGACTTCACCGATTTTGATTCCTCGTTGTTTGCCACGACCGACGACGGGAATCTTGGTGACGCCAGGAAAACCGGCTTCCATGAGGGCGGCTAAGACGTCATCTGTTTTTTCTGGTCTTACGATGGATTTAATCATCAACATAATTGTTCTCCTGGGGTTTAGTTGGCAATGCCGAAGTCAATGAGAAGTTTCTCGAGCGCATCAATCGATAATGGCTTGGGAACGACAAACATCTTATTCTCGTGGATCTTCTGGGCTAAGGACCGATACTCGTCGGCTTGACCATGCTCGGGAGAATAATCAATGACCGTCTTACGGTTGATCTCAGCTCTTTGCACTTGATTGTCCCGAGGAACAAAATGAATCATTTGTGTTCCTAATTGGCGGGCCAATTCTTCAATCATTTCCCGTTCGTTGTCGACCTTTCTGCTATTGCAGATAAGACCACCTAAGCGAACTTTGCCTGCATCGGCGTACTTGACGATCCCTTTGCAGATGTTGTTGGCGGCGTACATGGCCATCATTTCGCCAGAGCAAACAATATAGATTTCTTCGGCTTTACCATCCCGAATCGGCATAGCAAAACCTCCACAGACGACGTCTCCTAAAACATCATAAAAGACGTAATCAATGGCTTTTTCTGAATTGTAAGCTCCGAGTTGTTCCAGCAGATTGATGGAGGTGATAATGCCTCGTCCAGCACAACCTACGCCAGGTTCTGGACCACCAGATTCGGTGCACAACGTGCCCTTGAATCCGGACTTTAAGACATCGTCGAGTTCGACATCTTCGCCCTCTTCACGCAGAGTATCGAGGACAGTCTTTTGTGCTAAACCTCCCAGCAAAAGACGGGTAGAATCGGCTTTAGGGTCGCACCCCACCACCATAACTTTGTTGCCGGCTTCTGCAAGTCCTGCCACGGTATTTTGTGTCGTGGTGGATTTGCCAATGCCGCCCTTACCATAAATGGCGATTTTCCTCATTTGAAGTTCCTCCTTCTTAGGAATGCCTTATCTTCCCTATTGCAGAAAGCGTGCCAAAGTCTGAAAGGACTGTTGGAAGGGCGAAGAAGTCAGTTGTGGTCTAAAGTGACAAGCTAAAAAGAACAAAAGTGTGAAAAGTACTTCAGAAAGTACTAAGACGTAATTTAGAAAGCGGAATGAAATTTTCCTTGGTCCAAAAAAAGTGTTTCATCACACCAATTTGAGATTTCTTGTCGGCTATGTGTGACCATCACGACACTGAACCCCAAACGGTTTTGAAGTTGGCGTAACTCTGTCCCTAACTCATTTCTCAATTCTTCATCTAAGGCCGAGAAGGGTTCATCCAGTAAGAGAAGTTCAGGTTGACGCATCAGAGCACGAGCTAAAGCAATGCGCTGTTTTTGCCCACCGGAGAGCTGGTGGGGAAAGGAATCGGCATGCTGATCGAGCTTCATGAGCTTCAAGAGGTCTTGAGCGCGTTCAGGATTATTCTGCGCGTATAAAAGATTTTTTTTGGCTGTCCAGTGCGGAAAAAGTGCTAAGTCTTGAAAGACAAAACCAAGGGACCGTTTTTGCGGGGAACGGTGTAAGCGTCTTGAAGAATCAAACCACACGTCTTGGTCGCACAGCATAAAACCGCTGTCAGCTTGGCTCAAACCAGCGAGAAGTCGTAAAAGGGTAGATTTCCCTGCCCCCGAAGCGCCGCTTACTCCTAAGAAAATTCCCCGTCTTAGAACGAACTCGACTTCCAGTTGAAAACGAGGAATAGTGCTAACTTGGTCAGACGTTGTGAGGGTTTTGGTAAAGGCAAAATGGATCATGGAGTTTTTTTCCTGCCGGCGCGATTGACGAGGTAGACTCCCATGTAACCCAACACGACTAAAACCAACGAGTAGATTTGTGCCCCCGAAAAGTTGAGGGCTTCTACCTGTTCAAAGATCGCGATCGAAACCACTTTGGTCACACCGGGGATACTGCCCCCCACCATCAGAACAACGCCAAATTCCCCCAACGTATGAGAAAATGTGCTGACACAGCCTGCAAGTAGGGACGGCTTGACATTAGGTAGTATGACGCGAACTAAAGTTTCAAGTTTGCCTTTTCCCAGCGTCGCAGACGCTTCCCATAACGAATCCGGGAGTGCGGTAAAAGCTGCCCTTAAAGGCGCTAAAAAAAAGGGAAGCCCTGCAATACAACTGGCAAATACCATTCCCGGAAAAGAAAATACCATTCGGAGTCCCCAGGTGGTTAAGAGAAAGTGCCCCAAGGGGTGCGAGGGAGATAAAAAAATTAACAAATAAAACCCCAGGACTGTCGGTGACACCACCAGGGGCAGGGAGAAGATCGGTTCGACCCAGGTTAACCACTTGGCTTTCGTTCTGGCTAAGCCCCAGGCTAGGAGCAAGCTGAACGGAAAAAGGAGCAAAGTGGTCCAAAGGCCGAGTTGAAAAGAAACCCAGAACGGGACGGGGTCAAAGCTCATTCCGGCACCTTAAGACTCAGGTTCCTAAGGGAATTACTGAGGTATCCCATAGCCAAACTGGACAAAGACCTTTTGGGCTTGGGAGGAAAATAAGAATTTTTCAAAGTCAGCCACAGCAGGGGACGAGGAATGCCCTTTCACTTCCACAAAACCTTGTTGGATGGGCTGGTATAAGTGCGGGTCGACCATGACCCAGTCTCGGCCCTGCTGATACTTAGCCGACATTTGAGGTGTCAAAAGTGCTGACAAGTTGACAAACCCTGCGTCGGTCCCCTCCAAAGTGAACTGGAGGGCCTGGGCTATATCTTGCGCCGTGACAATCTTGGCTTGCAAACTTTCCCATAAACCCAGGGCTTGCAACGCTTGTTCTGCGGCTTTGCCATAGGGGGCTAACTGGGGATTGCAGTTGGCGATCTGGTTAACCTGAGCGCTTGTTAAAACGTTTAAGCCCCTCGCGAGATTCAGATGCTTGGTTGAAAAAAGAACAAGTTTTCCTAATGCATAGGGCTTAACTTCGCTGGAAGCAAAACCCGCTTGGGCAAGCTTTTGTGCAAACCCC
The DNA here is from genome assembly GCA_021781625.1 of bacterium. The sequence goes on along the minus strand of JAJXWL010000072.1, from coordinate 3,273 downwards.
ATATCTGCTGAAAGAAAAATATCAAACGGTGCTCCATTTTCAATTTGAGCCACCAGAGCTCCCGAAGAACCAAAGGTGAACTCGGCGACATCTTGGGGGTAGGCCTTTTGAAAAGCTTGTTCTAAGGGTTGGGCAATTGAGGCTAAATTGGCTGCGGCTGCAAGGCGAACAGGGGCCGTGGTTAGCGCAGAAAGTCCAAGTGTACTGACAAAGAGAAAAAGAGCTAGGGAAATCGCTTTCATTTTGATCATCCTTTTTAATTGTGTTTTTACGTCTTTCTTATTTGAGAAGGTACTTGGTGGCAGGAATTCCCGATTCTAAGGCGTCCAGGATTTCATCGACGGCCTCTTCAGATTCGACACCTCCATACCAAGTATTCTCGGGGTAGACCACCATAATGGGGCCTCTGTCACACGCTTTAAGACAGCCTGTGCTGGTGACCGCAACGTCCAAGCCGCGGTCAGAAAGTTCTGTTTCAAGGTACGCCAAAAGGTTACCTGCCCCTTTTTTTTGGCACACTCCCTGGGGAGTTCCTTGGAAACGAAATGACGCGCAAACAAAAAGATGTTTGTCGGGTTTTTGCATATTATCCTCCTTAGGTTTCTCTTTCGAAATTGATGATCAGCCACAACCCACACCACTACCTCGACAGCCTTCGCCACACGCATGGCTTATGGTCTTGTAGTGCACCGAAAGTCGGTTTTCCATCCAAGCGTCGAGAATGTCTTCGATCAAACCTTCCACGCTCCAGACGCTTAAACCCGCCTCTGCTAAGACTTGTTGGGGGCGCTCCCCCGCACCCGAGACAAATACGGCGTCACAGTCAAGTAAAGTTTCTGCCAGGGCTTTCCACCGTTGGTCTCCGCCTCCTGTAGGTGGTGACGTTCGTAGGCCTTCGAGAATCCAACCAGCCTCTGACTCGCGATATATGGCAAACTCAGAGGCTTGGCCCAAATGAAGGTTGACCAAGGCTCCTTCCATGGTGCCGACGGCTGCCCGGCGGGGTCGAATTTCTGTAACGGTTAAAACGGAAGGAGCAGAACTGGTCGAACTGCAACTTGTCGCAGAACCGCAACTCGCACAATCTGTGGTACGGGGTGAGGGCTTTGAATCACTAACCGCTTTGAGTGTGGCAGCAATTTCGGGGTGATCTTCGCCCAATAAACCTGCCGCATCAGCTCGGCAACGTTGACAATGCGACATTTGAGGAATCCATTGGGCACACTGTTGCCGGCTTCGCGCTAGTTCGCTTTTATCAGGTTCAGTCAACTGCCCAAAGGGAGTCCCTGGTACGGGATAAAGAGGAATTAAGTTGAAAACGTCAGCACCAAGTTCTGCGACGGTCTTGGCAACTTCTTCTATGTGAGTATCGTTATAGCCTGGGATATACAGTGTATTGACCTTGACTGTTATGCCCCGTTCTTTGAGTCCCAGGATTCCTGCCTTTTGCTGAGCCCACAAATACGAGGCGGCTTCTTCCCCGGAATGCGTGCGTTTATCGTAACGCATCCAGGCGTATAAGGAGGCTCCTATGCTGGCCTGCACAGCGTTAACCGTTACCGTAACATGCGACACTTGGAATCGGGCCAGTTCATCCAAGTAGGGCACAAGATTCAGACCGTTCGTGGCCAAGCAGGTTAACAGCTGGGGAAAATTCTTTCGGACGAGTTCTAAAGTTTTAAGCGTTTGTTCTGGGTTGGCTAGGGGGTCTCCAGGGCCAGCAATCCCCACCACAGCGGTTTGAGGAATCTTTTCCAACATGGTGGCTAAGTATTGAAGGGCTTCCTGAGGAGTTAAGATTCCACTCGTAACACCTGGACGGCTTTCATGAAGACAATCGTGGGAGCGGTTGCAGTAGTGACATTGTAGGTTGCACCTGGGGGCTACCGGGAGGTGGATTCGAGCGGTGGTATGACGAGCCTTGGGGTCAAAACAAGGGTGTTGGGCAAAGTTAGGTTTCATGGTCTTTTCCTTTCTTAACATTCTTAGTAGTAGGTGTAGCCAACAGGATTCTCAGTTTGCCGTTGTTCTAAAACGGTATTCACCAGACGATCAAAGAGTTCTAAGGTCCCCTCGTACCCGAAAAGCCGAACTCGTGCTCCACCAAATCGGTCGTGAAGTGGAAAGCCTACCCGGAGTAAGGGAACCTTCCATCGTCGAGACAGCGAGTAGCCTTTGCTGGAACCGATCAAGAGGTCGGGGATGGTTTCGGCCTCTGCTTCTAGTTCAAAGAAGTCGGCGTCCTCTAACACACGGAGTGAAGGGGTGAGTTCGGGACAACACACTTGTAAGGCCTTCTCGAGGTGGCCCGATGCCCCACCGCTGGCGGCCAAGGTGACGTGAACCCCCACTTCCGAAAGAAAGTGGACGAGACCAACCACCAAATCTTCTTCGCCATAGACTGCCGCTGTTAAACCTGAGAGGACTTTATGCGCATCGGCGTAGGCGTCCGCCAGTCGGCTTCTTTGCTCGTCAAGTTCGGGGGGGATCTTTTTCCCCGTCAGCTCTGTCAGCGTTTCTACGAGGCGGTCCGTTGCTCGAATCCCTATGGGGTAACCTAACCTCGCACCTTTCACACCTCGAGACGCAAGTACAGTCCCGGCGGTGGAGGGGGCCAACGCCAGAACATCCCCAAGCTCAAGCCAATAGTGAGCTTTGGAACTAAGACGAAGGGCCGCTAGAGGAGTTCCTCCAGAAGGTAAGCTTTGATAATCGCTCCATTGGCCACCGTCCAAGGTGGTAGAAATATCTGGAATCAGGGTCAACTGTCGTCCAAAGGCAGAGACGAGGGCTTTTAACCCGCGCAGATCAGCAGGCGAGGCCATACCGGGAAAAATCAGGACATCAGGTGCCGCCTCAGGGTTACTCTCTTCGGGAGTTGCTTCTGTCAGGGACTTGTTACTTTCTCCTAGAGTTTGGTTACTTTCTCCTAGAGTTTGAACGAGTGCTTTCACAGCTTGGTGAAAGCCATCGGAATGGGTTCCCTTGTAACTGGGGGTAGAGACCGTCACAAGCCGACTCTGTTTCTCAAGCCGTTGATATTCTGCCAGGTACTGTGAGAGGTCTTCTCCCATGGTTTCGGCCAGGCAAGTTGTGGCCACCCCAATCACTTCGGGAGCATATTGAGATTCCAAGTTGTCCATGGCCCGAAAGAAGTTTTCTCGTCCCCCAAAGACCGCGCTTTGTTCACTGAAATTGGTACTGGCAATGTCGATGGGTTCTTTAAAATGACTGATCAGGTAGCGTCGAATGTAGGTGCTACAGCCTTGGCTC
>JAJXWL010000071.1 GCA_021781625.1 bacterium | reverse complement strand
GGAAACAGGGCCGCTAACGGTTAAGAAGTCTTTGAGGTCTTCGACGACATACTCGCCATTGATGGGTTCAAAACGAGGGAGGTAACCAAAATCGCGTTCTGGTAGCATCGAATCGAATTTCTTGAGCAAGAAGTAGTAGTTGAAGTTGATGAGGTCAACGAAGGTCAAAAATAGGTTGTATTGTGTATCGATTTTTTTCTGAGTTTCAATTTCCAGGGCAGCCGTATAATCCACTAGGCTAGTTCGCACCCGGTCGATCAATTGTTCATGGGGCAGGGTTTTGGCTAGCTCGCGAATGCCCGCCTCACTAAGTTCTTCTTGCAGAGTTTTTTGACTGGCCGTTAAAACCTGTTCGATGAAGATCATTTTTAAGGCTTGAGACGTCGATGCATTCTGCAAAAGAGACTGGGCTGAACCGACCACAGCATAGGCCTCGTAAAAAAACTTGGCTAAGCCCACATCCACCTGATCGGGCATTTTGACAAACTTACCGTGCGATTTTTTTAGCTGATTCTTCAAATCTTTTAAAAGAGCCTTCTTTTCCCGTTCAGGGTCAGGCTCCATGCCCAAGAGAGAGAGGACGCGATCTAACCAGCCCAGGGGTTGATCGGATTTAGGGTTAGACTTTTGCGATGCAACTTTGGCCATATGCTCTTCTTCTATCATCCGCTAAGGAGTACCTGGCTGTCAATTGACAAGGTAGGGGGAAACTGTTAGGAAAAAAACATGCACCCCCTCGCAGAAGAACTTAATGCCCTTCTCGCGCCTACCGTAGTAGGCCGTACGCTGACCAAGTTCGGCCGGCGCATTTACTTTCCGCGCGGTATTGTCGCCCAATCGGCAGAAGCCAAAAAATCCGCAACTACCTTCAATGCCACTGTGGGAATCGCGATGACCGACGGCGAACCCATGATTTTGCCGACGATTCAAGACAACCTCCCCCGGCTTTCCCCTTCCGAAGCCACGGATTATGCCCCTACCGGAGGGGACGCCCGCCTGCGAACCCTGTGGAAAACCTCTCTTTTAGCCAAAAACCCCTTCGTCAAAGACGATCAAATCTCCCTCCCCGCCGTAGTTCCCGGAATCACGGCAGGAATTTCGCTGGCAGCAGACCTTTTTATCGAAGAAGACGACTGCGTCGTTTACTCGGATCTCTGCTGGGATAATTATCCGCTGATTTTTGAAACCCGAGCTCAAGCCCATTGTAAGACCTTTTCGCTCTTCACCCCCGAGAACACCCTGAATATTCCCGGGATAGTTGAAACCTTACGTTCTCAAGCCCGTAACAATAAGGCTGTCCTGGTTTTAAATTTTCCTCATAACCCCACCGGTTACACGCCTACCGCCACCGAAGCTCAAGAACTCGCCAAACAGCTGACAGCACTTGCCGCCGAAGGTCTGAACCTCGTGGTGTTTTTTGACGATGCTTACTTTGGCCTTTTTTATGAAAAGGATGTTTTCAAGCACTCGTTATTTAATCTTCTGTACAACGCCCATGAAAATCTCCTTGCCGTAAAGCTGGACGGAGCCACCAAAGAGGATTACGTTTGGGGCTTTCGGGTAGCCTTTTTGACCCTGGCCGCCAAAGGCTTAACTGCGGAACACTTTGCCGCCATCGATCAAAAGATTCTTGGAACCATCCGTACGGTGATGTCAAATTCTAGCCGAGTAGGCCAAACCCTCCTCTATAAGGAGCTTTCCAGCTTGGTTTACCACGGTATCAAGGATAAGTTTGCAAAAGTCTTAGAAGAACGCTACCGCTCGGTTCGTTCGTTGGTCGAGAAGGCTCCCCAGGTTTTACGGCCCCTTCCCTTCAACTCGGGGTACTTTATGACCTTTGAACTGGTTAAAGGCGATGCGGAAGTTTTACGAAAAGAATTGTTGCGCACCGAAGGGATTGGCACTATCGCCTTGCAAGGCAAGTACCTTCGTATCGCGTATTCTTCCGTCGACAATCGGGATTTGACCGAGTTATATACCACTATTTTTGCTGTGGCCTCTCGGTTGTTTTCAGTATGAAACACCCCGGGCTATGGCTCTTGGGAGGGACGGTCCTGATTTTGGCCACCTCCTGCCAAGCTTCGACCCATGTTTCGACCTTATGGACAAACGTCCCCGAGGTTGCTGGCTATGTCGAAAAATTTAACGGTGAACAAAAACAATGGCAAATCCTGGTAGAGTATCAAGCTCACCCAGCCCGTCAGTTGCTGGCGACGGGGCCGAAGGCAGACCTCGTTATTGCCAGCGGACTCAACAGCAAAGAAGTCAGAAGTACCCTGACGTCCATGTCCTTCCTCTTTGAACGGGGGGGAATCACTAAAGCGCAATTTTATCCCTCCCTCTTGGCTTCTGGCTCTGATGGGGATACGCCGCTCTTAATTCCTTTAAGTTTTGACCTCCCTATCTTGGTTTTTCGCCGGGGAGCTTTAGAGAATCCAGACGGCTTGATCCTCTCGTTTTCAGCCGTTCAACACGACAGTAAGTCTTTTAACACTTCGGCCCCCCCTGGTTTCAACCGGTTTGCCTTTTCGCCGCGTTGGGAAAGCTTTGCCCTTTCTGCTCTGGAAGCCGAAGGGGTGTCCTTTGGTGAAGACTTTCGTAATCGCCTAGCCTGGGATCAAGAGCGGCTCAGTGCGGGGGTACATAACTTGCAAACTTGGATTCAAGGGTTAGACCCTGCCCAAGAAAAAGATTTTACGCGAAAGTACCAAGAAAGCAACCCCTTGCAAATGCTTCAAGAAGGCCGTGAATTATTTACAGCGTCTAGTCTCAAAAGCTTTTTGAGTTTACCTACCTACGAACGGCAGGGGTTGGAGTTTCGCTACCCGGACAATGGACACGGCATTCCGGCCCTGGATGATATCGTTTGGGCGGGAATCCCCTCTAGTGCGGTGACCCGAGCGGCCGCACAAGCCTTTTTGACTTGGTATTTTCAAGAAAAAACCCAAAAAGAGCTTGTCGCCGAGACCCATACTCAAGACACCAGAGGCTTTGGACTAGCGACTGGTCTAGATTCTTTAGTCAAGGTGAACGAAGATATTCTACCCCAGGCTTACCCCGAGTTGACAGGACGCGTTCCTCCCCCGGCGTTAATTACCTTCCCTCCGGTACGTCCCCTTGAGTGGAATGAACTCAAAAAGAAAGTCCTAACGCCGTGGCTCAATCAACAGCTCTTAGGCGAGCAAAAAGCACAGCTCAGTGATGAAGTGGAGCGCTGGTACCGCGAGTCAGCGCCGCAATAGCCGCTACGAGATTTCCGGTGTCTGACCTTTGCGCCTTGGGCGTTGACAGATTGCTGGTTTGCCCCCAAAATGAAACTCTAAACTAACCTCAATGGAGGCCTCGAATGGCTGAAGTCGTTCTAAAGAACATTACCAAGCTTTATGAAGGTGATGTCAAAGCTGTCGACAGTGTGAATATTCACATTAACGACAAAGAATTCTGCGTCTTTGTCGGACCGTCTGGCTGCGGCAAAACCACCACTCTGCGTATGATTGCAGGTCTGGAAGATATTTCCGGCGGTGAGCTATACATCGACGGCAAGGTCGTCAATGACCTAGCTCCGAAAGATCGCGACATTGCCATGGTATTCCAGAACTACGCCTTGTACCCTCACATGACCGTGTTTGAAAACATGGCCTTTGGTCTTCGCATCCGCAAGTACCCTCAACAAGAAATCCAAAACCGCGTCAAAGAAGCGGCTCAGATCCTGGATATTGAAGCCTTATTGGACCGCAAACCCAAGGCTTTGTCCGGTGGTCAGCGTCAGCGTGTTGCGGTAGGTCGTGCCATTGTCCGTAAACCTAAAGTCTTCTTGTTTGACGAACCGTTGTCCAACCTGGATGCCAAGCTCCGTGTTCAGATGCGAGCTGAAATTTCCGCTCTGCACACCCGCCTTCAAGCGACCATGATTTACGTTACCCACGACCAGGTCGAGGCTATGACCATGGGTGACAAGATTGTCGTGCTCAAAGACGGTCTGATTCAGCAAATTGGTACCCCTCTGGGTCTGTACAACCACCCCGTCAATCGCTTTGTTGCCGGTTTCATCGGGTCTCCTCCCATGAACATCCTCACAGTCAACGTGGTCGACAAGAACGGCAAAGTAACCTTAGAAGAAGGTTCATTCAGCTTAACCGTTGAAGGAGCCCAAGAACAGGGTCTTCGCCCTTATGTTGGTAAGCAAGTTCTTTTCGGTATTCGCCCCGAGAACCTCATGTACCAGCCCCAAGCTGGTTCCAAGAATGACATGAGCACCAACATTGAAGTTGTCGAACCCCTGGGAGCCGAAATTCACCTCTATGTCGGAACACAAAACCATCAAATGGTGGCGACCGTTGACCCCAACTTCCAGTTCCACGTTGGTGATGTCGCTCACTTTGTTCCCAACCTCGAAAAGGCTCACTTCTTTGACATGGAGACCGAAAAGGCCATTATGTTCAACGAAGAAGCCGCCCGCACCCTTTAAGCTTTTATTGATAGCTTAAAGTTCTAATCGTCGATCTTAAAGCCCCCTTTGGGGGCTTTTTTTATACCTTGACGTAAAAACAGTGTCCGCATACGGTAGAGGGGTGAAACCCTCTCGTTTAATGTCCCCCGAACTGTTGTCCCCCGCAGGCAACTTAGAAAAACTCAAGTACGCTTTTGCCTATGGAGCTGACGCAGCCTACGTCGGAGCCCCAAGGTTTTCACTTCGAGCTCGAGCCGACCAATTCAGCCTCGAAGATTTTTCTGAGGGCCTGACTTGGGCCCACCAACGAGGAAAGCGCGTCTACCTTGCTGCGAATTTGGTGGCCCATGATGAAGATTTACCTACTCTACAAGAATTTATGCGTGAAGCTGGTTCGTTACCCTTCGATGGGGTGATCGTGGCGGACTTAGGCGTTCTGGATTGGGTAAGAACAAATTACCCAGACTGGCCGGTTCATGTCAGCACTCAAGCCAATGTTACCAATTCGTGGACAGCCCGCTTTTATGAACGGCTGGGTGTTCAGCGGCTTGTCCTGGCCCGTGAGCTTTCTTTAGACGCGATCCGCGCCCTTCGGGACTCGGTCAGCTTAGAACTTGAAGCCTTTGTTCATGGCGCCATGTGCATTAGCTATTCAGGTCGTTGTTTGTTATCTAACTATTTTGCTACCGAGCATTCGGCAGCTGGCCATGCCCGCGATGCCAATCGGGGGGATTGTTCTCAGGTGTGCCGTTGGGAGTTTGCCTTAACCGAACAATCCCGGCCGGGAGAATATTTTCCGATAGAGCAAGAGGACTACGGGACTTCGATCCTCAGCTCGCGTGACCTGAACATGGCTCGTCACCTCAAAGAAATGCTGGACGCGGGGGTCACGTCGTTTAAAGTCGAAGGGCGGATGAAAAGCGCCTGGTATGCCGCCGCTGTCAGCCGTGTCTACCGCCATGCCTTGGACCGTGCTGTTTCAGGGCTCCCCCCTGACGATTCCGTTTTGGCAGAACTTGACCTCCTCAGCCGCCGGGAATACACCACCGGTTTTTATTTTCAATCTGATCGAAAATCTGATGCTGACGGCCAGCTGAGGGGACAGCCCCATCGAAATGGACTTCAAGACAGGCGTCTGTTAGGGCTGGTGGAAACTGTTGAGGCGGGGCAAGCCTGGTGCCGTGCTTTGAATACCCTTCGAGAAGGACAACCTTTGATCGTGTTAAATCCCCAACGCCCCGACCAAAGGCTGACGGCTTATGAACTATGGGTTGAGGACGAGCGTCGGTCCATGGTACGCATCGGGGAACGCTTTACCCTGAGGTGTCCCGAGTTCCCTCAACCGATACTGGAAGAATTTGGCATCCTCTTAGAACCTTCTGCCGCAGAAAACGGTTAAATCTTCTCTTTTTGAAAAAAATGAAAAATTGTGGCAATAAACGGCTATCTCAGTCGTCCTTTATATGGAATGCGCAAAACCACAGACCTGAACCCTCATCAACAACTGACCGCCCTTTACCAAAACGAGAGAGGCGCCCTCATCCGCAACGTGAAGAGCCGGTTACGTCGTAAGACCGAGGCCGAGGATTTAGTCCAAGATGTCTTTGTCAAATTGTGGGAAGCTGACCTTGACCCTATCGAGAACTTGGCGGGTTATGTTTACACCGCTCTTGCCAATCGAGTTCGGGACTGGCTTCGCCGAAAGGCCTACCAAGAACAAGAACTCACCGAGGCTTGGGCCCAGCTTATCGCCGATACCCAAGCCGACCAGGCTACCTCGTTTGAACAGAAAGAACGGGTCAAAGCCCTCTGGTCGGCAATCGCTGAGTTGCCCACAGCTCAACAGGCTGTCTTGATCGCCACCGAGATAGAAGGCTGGAAATTTGAGGAACTCGCCGACTTGTGGGACGAGTCCATAGGAACCCTTCTCTCCCGAAAATACAGGGCTGTTAAAGCTTTGCGCAAGAAAATTCATAAGCTTTTTTAAGCAAGGAGTTGAGTATGCATTCATTATTTCGTCGCCCATCCATGACCCCCGGCCGCCGGGTAGCCATGGGCCTGGGCATCACAGTTCTCGTCGTCGTAGCTTTGATCGTATTTTCTGCTTTGACCCAGTGGTTGTGGAACTTGGTTGTTCCCGCTGTGATGGGGTGGAAATCCTTGACGTTTTTCCAGGCCATGGCCTTACTAGTTTTAGCTAAAATCTTGTTTGGCTTAGGAGGTCATCGCCAACATCGGCACGCCTTTGGTCCTTGGGGTCGCCCAGGCTGGGGGCGTGAAGAATGGCGAAACTACCATGACTTTTGGAAGCAAGAAGGGGAACAAGCTTTCAAAAGCTACCTTGAAAGGAAAGATAAAGACCCGCAAGACTAGAAACATGAGTTAGGGCTCTGGACCTGACGGTCGGAGCCCTAGAAGGCACTTCCGCAGAACTAGATACCCATCGGGGCTGTATTCACAAATTCTTTCAATTTAGAGAGGTAAATCCACCGTTAAACCAACTTCCCAGCACCTTAAAAAAGCCATTAACCCATACAGGCTGGCTAAATCTTGTGTGGAATACCCCGTTGTCCCCAGGAGGTAGAAAACAGGCAAGTTAATACCCAATCGGGGAGTAAGCCCCCAGGTCTGCCACCAAAAACGGTAACCGATCCCCGCTCCCAGGCGCACCCCCAACAAATTAGTCAACTGGCCCGTGCTCGTAGAGATCACCATCCCTTGAGAAGCATCTTTGTAAGTTCGGGTTTCTAGCCATTCTAAAGAGAGATAGGTCTGCCAAAAAAATCCCCAGGGGGCCTTCCCTAAATAATGACGAGACTGCCAATCAACATCAAAGAACCCCGGTAGCCAGCTTACTCCCAGAATATCTTCACGATTCGAGTCTTGGACCATTCCAATTCCCACCGCGCCCACGGCTGGGGTGGTGTCATTTCCTTGCGCTGATTGTGTAACCGAAATCGCTGAAAGCAGGGTGAAAGGGTTAACCGACAAAATGTAACGAGGCAGGTTTTGTGCTTCAAGACTGGTACCAGTGCAAAAGCCCAAAATCAGTAACAACAGGATTACTTGGAATTTCATCACGAAGATCCTCACTTCTAAACTTCAGGAGCGCATTCTCGGACGAAGCCTAGCAAAAAACAGTAAAAGCTTCAAATTAACTACCGAGACAGCCCAGGGGAACAAATTTACTGAAAACTACACTGGGTAAGGGTTACTGGACAAATTCCCGCCTTTTCAAAGATTTATCCTTTCCTAGTTTTTCAGAAGGTTCTGAAACGAGAGTTCTGCCGTGACTTACCGAGTCCAGCAGGACAAGTCATAATCCCCTACAAACGGGAAACCATCGGAAACTAATCAGGACTACACCAAATGTGTGGTCCACGCACCGGAAGTCGTAATCCCCTACAAACGGGGAACCATCGGAAACAGGGGACCATCTTGTATACATACAACGAGACGGGTTGCGGTCGTAATCCCCTACAAACGGGGAACCATCGGAAACATGTCCATAACCGAAGGACTACCTTTTACCGATGAGTCGTAATCCCCTACAAACGGGGAACCATCGGAAACACCCATTTATGATCTTTGGATTCTCACCGGCTACGTATAGTCGTAATCCCCTACAAACGGGGAACCATCGGAAACTGTGTTTGTTCCTTATTACTACATCCGTCGTTGCAACATGTCGTAATCCCCTACAAACGGGGA
>JAJXWL010000070.1 GCA_021781625.1 bacterium | reverse complement strand
AGTCGGCACTTCTACCGGGTCACAAACAAACCAACAGCTTTCCCAGGCTCTCAATGCCTTTATGAATCATTTTCCCTCTGGTTATCCGCAAACCTCAGACCATAGCTACATCATTTTTGACTATTGGGGCAAAACTTTCTTTTTAACCCAAGAATGGTATTTGGGACTTTTGTTGGTTTTTGGAGTTGTCATAACTTTTGTTTTTTTGAGTCGTCAAAAACAACGAGGAACGGATACACTTTCGTGGTTAAAGTCCATCTGGCAAATTCCTGTAACTTTCTTTTTTCTTTTTCTCCTCTTGACCTTTTCCACCGGAATTATCGATTATGTCTTTCAGCAAAAAGATTTCCCTTCTTTCTGGCGCTATGAACCTTTATTGGCTTTGCTTCTTAAAATTATTCTCACCCTAGCTTTGTATTTTCTGAGTTTTTTCCAGGTACGTCGTAGTCCCCTGTCCCGCTGGTCCAAATTCTATAGCTACACTGCGCTTTTTGTTTTCATGCTCGAAACCTTTGCGGCAGCGGCCGTAGAATTATCCTTTTCGTTCTATTTTCTCTGGGCCTTGCTCTTTGCCGTTTTGTTTCATCTCGTTAAATCTAAAGGGTTAAAAGTTCTCTTTTTTGGACTTGCCCCGCTTTGGTTTTTAAAAGCCCTTGTTGAAACCTTTGCGCTTTCGCCTGATACAATTCTTCAACGTTGGATTCTCGTGACTCCAGCCCTGGGGAACCTCGTCATTGCCTTGATCTTGTTTCCCTTTCTTCAGCTGGCCCAAGCTTTCCATTACCTCAGTCACCAAAGGCAAGACCGTAATGAAAAACTGAGGGTTCGGGTCCTTTTTCTCGCTACGACTGCGGTTTCTCTATTTTTCATTGCCACTGTCCTCCATCAAAATCCATTCCAGAAAACGAAAATTCCTTTAACTATCCAGGAGCAGGTGAACCTTACCCAACAAACTGACCGACTCAATCTTTCAGCCCCTGTGACTTGGGGGCGTACGTCCCTGAGGTGGAACGGTCAAGACATTCTGTTGCCACCACAGGCGCAGTCAGCTCATTATCAGGTAAAGTTTAAAAATGATCTCTGGAAAACCGAAGTTACCAATCAACAATTTTTAAACCGAAAAGTATGGCATATTCGTCTTTTAAGCGGTGGCCCAAGTCAACTCAAGGTAACGCTCCACTCGGATAAGCCCATCATCGTCTACGACTGCAACTTCCCCTTTAGCCTCGAGCAGGGAGGGAAGGTTGTTCAGATTTTTATAGGCAGGAATCCGCCAGCTGACTTAGACCTGCGGCTCACCTTAGCCCAAGGTATTCTGGTCACGGCTCAATTCCGTGCCCTCTACCAACCGGACCCTCGAGAACTTAGACTTCAAGGGGCACCAGTTCAGGTGGATTCAGAAATGACCTTGGAAGACACTTTGGTTTTAAACTCATGATTCCCGAAACCTCGCATTCTTTAGAATACTTTCACGTGGACCTCGACGCCTTTTTTGCCTCAGTGGAACAAATCGATCACCCCGAATGGAAGGGCAAACCCGTCATTGTGGGGGCTTTGCCGGGTGTCCGAGGTGTGGTTTCGACCTGTTCGTACGAAGCGAGAACCTTTGGCGTACGTTCCGCGATGCCCATAGCCACAGCTTATCAACTCTGCCCACAAGGCATTTATGTCCGTCCACGTTTTGAACGTTACAGCGAACTCTCACGGCAAGTCTTCCATATTTTGGAACGCTTTACGCCTTCTTTATACCGAGCCTCCATCGATGAAGCCTACCTCGACATGACGGGAACAGAACGTTTGCTAGGACCCTTTCGCCAAACCGCTGAGGCCCTCAAAGCCCAAGTGACTACCGAAACGGGTTTAACCATTTCCGTAGGCGGGGCACCTACCGCCTATTTGGCCAAAATCGCGTCCGATTGGGGCAAACCGAATGGGCTTTTTTTGCTGGAGAGCCACCAAATCGATGACTTTTTGGAACAACTTCCTTTAAGAAAACTCCACGGTTGCGGCACAAAAACCAGAGAAATCCTCGAACAGGCTGGGATTGATACCACGTCAAAACTAAGAAGACTCACCTTGGAAGCCTTAGAAATCCTCGTGGGGCAAGCTGGTGGACGATTTCTGTATGAGGCTTCGCGGGGTGTGGCCGCTTATGGAGAACGCAAGGCGTCAAGTCACTCCATTTCAGCGGAAACAACCTTTCCAGAAGACGTGCAGAATCTGGAAGTCCTCGAAGATGCCCTGTTTACATTGGCCCATGAGGTCATGTTCCGGGCTCGGCAGGAAGGCTGGGTAAGTCGTACACCGCATCTCAAGCTACGGACCCAGGACTTTCATACCTCAAGTGCCCAGCTCACCCTCACCTCAGAGATCCCCTCGGCCGATGAGTTGTATCAACAGGTCCTAACCTTATTTCGGGCCAAATGGACCGGGCAACCCGTGCGGTTGGTGGGTCTAGGTCTGACCAACCTCGAAAAAGCTTCCGCGTTTGTCCAGACTGATCTTTTTGAGGCTAAACAACGTAAACAACAACTTGTCGAAAAAGCCATTGTGGGGCTTAAAGATAAAAACCCTAAGATTCCCTTAACCAAAGCCCGTCTTTTGAAAAATTCAGACACACCTTGAGCCCTCTGTGACCAAAGTCACCGACGATGTTTTCCTCTTGTCGTATTTTAAAACCAGGAGGCACTATCATGCTGAAGAATGTAGGAACCATTGACCGGATTATCCGCGTCCTGATTGCCATAGCCCTGGTCATCACAGGAATTCTCTTAAGCGGCCAAGGGCTCTGGTGGATTGCCCTGATCGCGATTATCCCGCTGGCTACCGCCAGTGTCGCGTACTGTCCTTTGTACCATGCGGTCGGAATCAAAACTATCTCGGTGAAAAAGCTTTAACCATGAAAACCCTGCCCCCGCCCTCGCTTTACCCCCTTCCTCCTGAACGACCTGGCTTTTTGATTCGTCTCATGTTGGCGTTGGTTGAGAAAGGACTGGGGAGGACGTTATGGGCCCAAAGGGTCTTGATGCATCACCCGAAAACCCTCTGGGGAGCCGGTCTCATGGAAGCTCTGGTGGTTCATCACGACCGTGAAGTTCCCCGGCGGGTCTTAAAAATGGTTAGAGTTTATGTTTCGGCACGGGTCAGCTGTCCTTTTTGTGTAGACCTGAATGGTAAAGGTTTTGCACAGGAGGGGCTGTCTGACGAAGAGCTGGATTTGCTTTTACAAAAGGCCGCAAACCCAGAAGGGGCTTGGCCTGAGTTGTTTACCGAAGCAGAAATCGCAGCTTTGAAGTTAGCAGAGGGCACCTGTCAAACTCCTGTCGCCTTAGATGAAACTTTGCGACATGAGGTAGGCCGTTGGTGGAGTCAGCGGGCGCAAGTCATCCTTTCGGCGACAGCAGCGCAAGTTAACTTCTGGGCCAGATTGATTCAAGCTTTTGGAACGCAGCCGGCAGGGTTCTCGGATGTCTGCGACCGAAATCAAAAATGGAAGGAGAAAGTGTGAACGATCATTGGATTTCTTTAGGTGTTTTGGCCCTGGTGGTTATTCTGGGGGTTGTCTTTACCCTGCGTTCAGGGGCTAAGCGCAAAGCTGTTTTGGCGAAGTTGCAAGCGGGGGCCACAATTTTAGATGTGAGAACCTCTTCAGAATTTCAAGCGGCACATTACCCGGGAGCAAAAAATATTCCGGTACAAAATCTTTCGTCCAAATTCGACAAAGTGGGTCCCAAGAACAAGCCGGTTGTGGTGTATTGCGCTTCTGGTGCCAGAGCGGCCTCAGCCACTGCGATGCTCAAAGCAGCGGGCTTCTCGGATGTTATCAACGCCGGTGGTTTAGCCGGTATGCCTAAGACAGAAGGTGTTTCATGAGTGTCATTGTTTATTCCACCCCCTCGTGCCCCTATTGCACGATGGTAAAAAACTATCTGAAAGGAAAAGGGGTTCCTTACACGGATTATGATGTCAGTCGCGATACCCGCCGTGCCGATGAAATGGTCCGCAAATCGGGCCAAATGGGCGTTCCGGTGGTAGATATCAACGGTCGAGTTCTAGTGGGGTTTAGGCCCAACGATATTGAAAGCGCTTTGAAGCGCTAAAAGTCTTGAGAAACTTTAAAACAATTTGGGGGCGCCGTCTGGCGCCCTAGTTTATTCTCCATCATACTTAAAGCAGGACCCCATGGTTCTGAGGAGGATTCATGGCAAAGATTGTTGGTCTAGGCCTGATGGGCTACCAGGAGTTAAAGCCTTGAACTCGAGATCCCGAAAACCTTCGTATTCTATCGTAAGGGTCATCACCCTGAGTTGGGTGGTCACCCTGGCGTTGGTTTCCGGGATACTTGCCGCTTCTTTCATGCTCATTTCGGCCCAACGCGAACAGCAAGCTCTGACTACAGAATCCAAGCAAATCTCGTCTTACCTTAATGCAGCCTTAGGTCCCTTACTTTGGAACTATGATTCGTCGACGATTGAGGCCATTGCCCATGCCCTCGTCTTACGAGGAGACATTCCTTACCTGAAAATTATTGAAGATGGCAAGACGCTCGCAAAAGAAGGAATTCTCGTAAATAACCTCCCGTTACATACGGTTGAAGTCCGTCATCGACAGCAAATTGTGGGGTCCTTTGCCTTTCAGCTAGAAGCCCAATCTTCGTTGATTTACCGTGAAGGGGCCCTAACCTTCGGACTGTCCTTCTTTGGTGTTCTCTTAATATCTTTTGGGGTCATTCTCCCTTGGATTCTACGGCGAAGTTTAGCCGTGCCCCTCAAGAAACTTCAAACCTCTGCAGAGGCCTACGCGGCTGGAGATTATTCTGCCGACCAATTGCTGGTCAATCCGGTGCGTGAGTTTCTCCCGGTCACGAATGCCTTTTTGATTTTGGGTCAGCGGGTTCAAAGGCAATTAGATCAAAGTAAACTGCTCAATGACGAACTCGAAAAGCGTGTAGAAGACCGGACTCAGGAATTAACCCGTACTAATGAAAACCTTGAAAAAACAGTTTGGGACCTTCGCCAAACTCAGGATTACTTGGTACAGTCCGAAAAATTGGCCTCGTTGGGAAAACTGGTCGCCGGCATTGCGCATGAATTAAACACCCCTTTGGGGGCAATTGATTCCTCTTGCCGTACCCTCAATGACATGGTTGGCCATGAATTGCCTCAGTTGTTGCCGCAGTTTTTTGGCGATGTCCCTGGTTTTGATGCTCCCTTACTGGAGCTTCTAGTCAACGCCATCCACTTAGCGACGTCGATTAAAGCACCTCCGTCCTGGAAAGAACGCCGTGATTGGCAACAATCTCTAGCCGAGCTCCCCCAGGCCGAGAAACTGAGTTCTCTGGTGGCGGATTTTGACCTATGGCCCCTCCGCGAAGACCTGACAAAATTGCTCCAACGGCCCAATACAGAAGTGGTCTTAGGGTTGTTTCAGCTGATATGCTCGGTTGCACGCTCGGCTCAAATCATTTCCACTGCTACCGAAAAAGCCTCGGCCGTTGTGAACTCCTTACGAGATTACGCCAGAAAAGAAGAGCAAGACCAACTTCAAGAAGTCAGCCTTGAAAAAGAGCTGGAAACCGTGATCTCTCTTTTTCGCAGTAAAATGAAAGGGCGAATAAATATTGAGCGACATTTTGAACCAGGACTTAGCGTCCAGGCCTCTCGCTCTAAACTTAATCAGGTCTGGATCAACCTGATCAGCAACGCTCTCCAAGCTATGAAAGGAGAAGGACAGCTAGAACTTTCTTTGTACCAAAAGGGTGACTGGGTAACTGTAGAAATCACCGATTCTGGTACAGGAATACCCGAGGCGTTACAAGGAAGGATTTTTGAACCTTTTTTTACCACCAAAGGTCCAACCGAAGGCATGGGACTGGGTTTGGATATCTGTCGACAAATTGTGGATAGCCAAGGCGGGTCTATTCAGTTCGAAAGCCGACCAGGAAGAACGACCTTTCGGGTCGTCCTTCCGCGTCATGCGCCAGTCCCCCCTCTGCCCCTGCCAAATCCCCATTAATGACTTTCTAAGACTGCGCGAATACGCCGAACCCCGGCCGAACTGGCTTCTTCTTTCAGGATGCGAAAGTGTCCCAAAGTCGAGGTGTTTTCGACATGAGGTCCACCGCAAACTTCCAGTGAAAAGTCGCCAATACGATAGACCTTTACTACCTCTTCGTACTTTTCTCCAAACAAAGCCATTGCCCCCAAGGACTTAGCTTCTTGAATCGGCATCGTTGTCATCGAAACTGGTAAAGCTCGTTGGATTTGTTCATTGACAATGGCTTCGACGCGTCTCAATTGCTCTTCGGTCATTTTTTCCCCATGCGAAAAGTCAAACCGCAAACGTTCGGGGGTAATGTTCGAGCCTTTTTGTCGAGCATGCTCCCCTAAGACCATTTGCAAGGCCTTATGCATGAGATGCGTTGCCGTATGCAGTTTTGTCGTCATCTCGCTATGGTCGGCTAATCCACCCTTAAAGGTTTTATCGGCCCCAGCCTTGGACAATTCTTGGTGCTTGGCAAAGGCCTCGTCAAAACCTGGCCGATCTACGGTCATTCCATGTTCCGTGGCGAGTTCCTCGGTAATTTCGATAGGAAATCCATAGGTATCGTACAGTTTGAAAGCTAGACGTCCAGGAATTTCTTTCTTGGGGTTTCGTTCCAGGTTAGGCAGCATTTTTTCAAACTCATGCTCACCGTGCTCCAGCGTCTTTAAAAACTTTTCTTCTTCGCGGGTTAATTCGTCAAAAATCAAACCAGCACGCGAAGAAACCTCGTCATACACGCCTTGATAAATGGACAATACCGCAGCGGCAGGCCCCTTAAGAAAAGGCTCTTGAACCCCAAGTTTTCGACCGCAACGAACCGCTCGCCGAATCAATCGACGCAACACATACCCTTGCCCCACATTGGACGGCGTCACCCCTAGATCATCCCCCAGGATAAAGCAAGCCGTTTTGATATGATCACAGATGATGCGGATGTTGGTATCGTCGGCTTCACTCAGGCCGTAGGTCACCCCTGTGGCTTTCTGGACGGCTTGAATAATCGGAATAAACAGCTCGGTCTCATAAACGCTGGTTTTGCCTTGCAGGATGGTGCTGGTGCGCTCGACTCCCATGCCCGTGTCGACATTCGGCTTGGGAAGAAGTTCGTATTTTCCTTCAGCCGTTTTATTGTACTGCATAAACACGTCGTTCCAAATTTCCAGCCAACGGCCACAGCCGCAAGCTGGCCCTTCGCAAGAGTCCCCCTTGGGGCAAGGGCGGCCCGTATCGTAAAACATTTCACTGTCAGGCCCGCAAGGGCCGGTTTGTCCAGCCGGTCCCCACCAATTGTCTTTGCGACCCAAATACGAGATGCGTTGAGGGGGAATGCCCAACCCTTCCCATAACTTTGCGGAATCCTCATCGCGAGGAATTCCCTCCTCACCGGCAAAGACAGTGACCCAAAGTTTATTGGGGCTGATTCCCAGCCATTGAGGACTGGTTAAAAATTCAAAACTCCATGAAATCGCTTCTTTTTTAAAGTAGTCCCCTAAGGACCAGTTACCCAGCATTTCAAAAAACGTGAGGTGACTGGGGTCACCCACCGATTCAATATCACCGGTTCGGACACACTTTTGAACATCGGTTAACCGGGTTCCCAAAGGGTGAGCCTCCCCCAAAAGGTACGGAACTAAAGGCTGCATACCCGCAGTATTAAAAAGTACCGTGGGATCATTTTCCGGTATCAAGGACTTCCCTGAGATCACGGAATGTCCCTTAGATTGAAAAAAGTTCAGATATTTCTTACGAAGTTCAGAAGCTGTCATAGTCCCTCATTTTACCTAGTCAGCGGGAAGATTTCAACGCTGAGTAGGTTGTACTTCATACGGGGCCACCGATTTGGTCACCATATAATAGTCATTCATATTGTTCCACAGTAAGAACCCTTTGGCGTGCGAATGCTGAACCCCGTCGAGCTGTTTTTCAAAATATTCGACGTAGTGAGCGGTCGAAAACTTTCGTTCACCGCCCAGTAAAAAGGTCTGCACCCAAGGGCGAATATTGACCCGACCTTTGGTTCCCATCCAAGCACGGTCACTACCGTCTTGGTAGATGACGCGGGCCCGTTCAAAGTAGTTGAGATTCCACAAAAAGGGCCTGAAAAAATGCGATGGGTAAAACAT
>JAJXWL010000069.1 GCA_021781625.1 bacterium | reverse complement strand
CAAACGGAAGAAAGCGGGGGCAGGGGCCATTCCGCGTCGTAAAAATAAAAACCGACCTTGAGCATCTTGCACCAAGACCCCAGCCGCCGCCGCAACATTATGAAAGTACCGATGACCGCAGACCCCGCAACGGTATTCATGATGACGGATAAATTCTCCACCTGGCGAACCGCACTGCGGACAAAAACGAAAGGGATTTTCGATCACAAAAAACTCCGTAAGGTTTCACAATGAGAAAACAACGTGCGATAAACGGTCGTACCCTGTAAAGACCTTTGTTTGAGCTTTCGGTACAACTCCCGCTTTCCCAGCCAGGCCGACATGGCCAAGCCCCCGGCTTGAGTTTCAGGGTCTAGCGAGTCTGCGGCGGTCTGATACAGCCGAAGAGCCCGATTCAACGGCGAAAACTCCCCTTCCTGAAACTTTTGAAATTCTTCTTGAAATTCCGCCGCACGACGGGGTTCATTCAAAGGAAATGCCGTTTCTGGCGAGGGGTCACTCCCGTCATACCCATAATAAGTCAGATCGTTCACAAATCTGATCGGAATCGGCGGCGTCGAAAAGATTAAGGGGAACCCAGAAAGTTGAAGAGACAACCAAAAATTGGCTTGCTCTAAGAGTGGTGCGGTTTGCAAGGCTTTCATCTGTTGGGCTAAAGCCAGAAAACTGAGCGCCTTAAGCCCCTGACCTGTCCAAGGGTGCGCCCAGTCGACTGAGGTCGAGGTGGCGAACTGACGCGTCGGAAAAACAGAATGATCGTTCCTCCAACTCTTGCTTCCTTGAAAATACCCTTCTTTGGTTAGCTTTTCCGCCAGGGGTATGGCCAAGTCAGGTAGTCCCTGGCGAAGATCTTTGTAGGCCTCTAAGTATTCTAAATCGGCCTCGGTCACCCAGCCCGGTACCGTTAAGGCTTGATCTAAAGGTGAGCGCTGTGAAGCTGGAGTTTTCAAGAACTTTTGCCAAGCCGAGAGGTCCTGCTTTCGTAATAAGACATCAAAAAGGATGTTCACAGGATCATTGGCCCCCCAGGACGCTGACCAAAACCAATCTTGTTGATGCAGGCGATAGGGGTTGTCCCAGGTTTGTGTTTGCAGGGTGGAAAAGGCCCGTGCAGCAGCGTCCCTATGGTCTTCCCACAGGTCCTTTTGCGCCACAAGAACGACTAAAGAATGGTACAAACCCCGATTGTGCCCCGGCTTATCCAGCGATTTGGCCCAAGCCAGATCTATAATTAACCGTCGTTGCAGGGAATTGCTCCAGGACTTGTGCCGCTCCGACACCATCGCTACCATGGTCCCCAAGAGATGACTTTGATGACTTTGAGCGTCATTCCTTGCAGGATAAGCTAAACTGGCGTGGTACAGCGAAACCATGCGGGTTTCGTCCCCATCATAAAACGCCAAGTAGGCCGCTAGGGTCAGCCAAGCTCGCCGAAAGTTTCTGTGCGGCCCCGACGCCGCCTGAACGGCAGTGTCCACGAGAGCCGTGTACAGTCCTTTTCGTCGCAGAGAGTCGAGAAAGCTCAGTTCTTTGGACGTTGTCCCAGGCGGCACTGGGGCGGCGGGGTCAAAGGTTAAGGCGAAAAGTCGACTGAGGCCGGCTTCTAGTTCCACCTCTTCGACCATCCGGTAAAAGGCCGCCAAGGCCAAGCGGCCCTGGGGGTCTGCCGCTAAAATTCCCTGCAAGGTTTCAGGGGAAAAATCCCGATCTTCGAGAACAAAGCGGGCATAAAGAGCCCAACGCCGCTGTGACAGAGTCAAATTCCGCGCCAAGTACTGTGACCAAGACTGAGACGAAAAGCCCCCTAACGACACGAAAACGGTGGCTCTGAGGGCTGGATACTCCTGGAATACGGTCAAGTAATCGCGCAAGCGTTCCCCCGTGTCAAAACTGGCCACCCAGGCTAAGGCGCGTCCCGCAATGACATCATGGGCCCACAAGGGGGAAAACTCGTGCCAAAGACGAAGGGTTTCGGAAGAATTTTGTGCTATGGCGTAACCCCGTAAGGCCAAGTAGGCATACCGTTCACGGATAAACTCAGGCAATCTGGGATTTCGAGCACGCTGTAAAGCCCCTGTATCCATTTTGGACTCAGAAACTGGGGTCGAAGTCAAAAACCTGAAGTACTCGGCATCCACAGGCTTGGCCTCGCGGGGCACTCCCTGACCATCTAAAGCTTTCTGAATTTCTGTAGCAGTCCAAGGCTTGCCGTTTGTTGTCCGCAAGTAGCCAGCCCAAGCCTCGGCGTTAGCTTTCAACCAGTCCGGATCTGCACCCGGATCATCATCAAAAACTTCATTACTCACATCTTCAGCGGAGGGGGTGGAAACTCGTGATAGCCGAATGACCTTCTGCTGAAAATTTCCCGTTAAACCGTAAGCCGGCGAGGCGTACAGATAAAACGGAGCCAGGTCGGGCCGACCCGTCACCCCAGGATCCAGTAAGGACAGACTATCTAGTTCCGTATTATCGAAAATAAACGGTCCGCAAGCCCAAAGCGGTGCTGTCAGGGCCAAGGACAGGTTAAGGCAAAGCAGACACAAACGCTTCATGACGAGACGACCTCCATTCTGACTGGGAATAATCAAAAAGAACCAGACTTTTTGTCGTGGGCAGTCCGGCCCGCCTTAAAATTTGACAAACCTGGTGAACTTGAGCGGGTGTCGGTGCATCCACCAAAGCCTGATCCCCTTCTAACCAAAGCAACCCCGCCCAAGACACCCGCTTTACGGCTTGTGCCCACCCGGGGCCTTGTTCCGGCCACACCTTTAAGCCCGCCGGCCACAGCAACTCAGGAGGGGTAGCCGCCAACCCTTCCGGTTCAGGGGCCAAGGCGACCAAGCGATGAAACGGGTTAAATTGCCGAACTTCACCATATTCCGGTAACGCAACAGCAAGGGGAAACGGATACGACGACCCCGGACGCACGTATTGTGCCACGAGGTTGGGGTCTAGGACTCGTGAGTTCGGATCCTGTGGATCGCCGGCTCCGTAAGTTAAAAGGACTCCCCGACTCACTGGCGGCACACCTTCGAGAAGGCGATCCCGGTATTGATTGAGCCGTATCGTGACGGACAAGGTACATTTTGTCGTCGCCAAAAGCTTTCGTAAAGCTCGTAAGAAATCAAAATAAACGGCACGGGTTGCGGGAGTCCAGTCGGCGTCAATTTGCCGCTCGAAAGCCGAACGGGTCCAAGCGGGAAACCTGTCAAATATGGCGACGCAGGTCTGAGCCCTTTGCCGGGAAACTTCGGTCGTCAGAGGAACCTTGGTCCAAGCATTTAATGTCGCGACGGTCAGATACAAAACAGGCACCACAGGAAATTGTGAAGGCAAAGGTTGCGACGAGACCAGTTTTTCACCAATATCACGGCCTCGTAGCTCGTCCCAGTCCCCCACATGCCAATACACGGTTTTGACCCCGTCACGTTCTAAAAGTGCGGTATCAATAGGGCTCCAGTGGGTTTCAGACTTCCAAACATAGACGGCGTTAGAAGAAGGGGCGGGAGCACAAGCTGTCAAAAGGAGGAAGCCAAGACTAAGAAGCCTCACCAGGTCCAGTTTTGGGACCACCAGTTTAGGGACCAAAGGCATACCCCAGTTCCACACCAAACAGCACTTGTTGCCCCGTAAAGGACAAAAGGTCTAAGCCATAACGAAATTCTGGTGCCAAATACAAGCTATTCTTAAGGCTAAGGTGAAAGGCCAAAGACGCCTCGCCTAAAAGAGGAGATTCTTCAAGGTTAGACGCGTAGGAAGGGGCTGTTCCCGTCATTTTCGGTTCCCAGGTCAAACCTAGTGAAGGGACAATGGTAATCACGGGGTTCACCACAAGGGGAAAGTCACGACTCACAGCGAGTTCGGCCCAACTCAACCCCGAATTCGCATCAACAATGTATAAGGTGGGATTGGCCACATAGGTTTGAGTCGACGAAAAAGGAGTGGTTTCCATAAAGGCCAGCCGCCAGCCGGCTCGGAAGGTCCAATTGTTCCAATCGGTAAACAAGTGAATACCCACGCTATTTTGAGGACCAGTTGGATTGTTCAAACTCAAGAAAATGGGAAAATCCATCCCTCCCCCCACGGCAATGGTGCTTTCTGCCACGGCTGGGGCCGTCAGAATAACCAACAATACCAGGGTTAGTCCCCTCAAACTTGCCCGCAATCACGCCTCCACAACTAGCATACTCTGACAAGCCGATCTTGTCAGGTGACTTTCATAGAAGGAGAATTTCCCTTTAATTGTAAGGGCCTCGACTCAGGACACCCGCACAACTGCTTGACACTACATACAGTTAGATTAAAATTAAATTGAAATGAGTTCCGTTAAAACAAAGAAAACGGCTTCTGAACCCGTCATTGTGGCTATTGGAGCATCAGCAGGTGGCTTAGAAGCCCTTCAAGAATTTTTTAAGGCTGTTCCCCTCGATACTGGTTTAGCGTTTGTGGTGATCCAGCACCTTTCCCCCGACTACAAAAGCCTGATGGACGAGCTCTTAGCTCGTCAAACCAAACTTCGTATTTGTGTGATCAACGACGCCATGCCCGTAGAATCGAATACGGTGTACTTGATTCCACCTCGTCAAGATCTTGTTTTGTTCCATAATCAATTAGTCCTGCGTGAGCAAGGGCATACTCGTGGTGTTCATCTTCCTGTCGATGTATTTTTTTCCTCGCTGGCACAAGAAAAAGGACGAGCTGCGATTGGGGTAATCCTCTCGGGGACCGGTAGCGATGGGACACTTGGAACCCGGGCCATTAAAGAAGCCGGCGGTATTGTGATGGCCCAAGATGAGTCTACCGCGAAATTTAACGGGATGCCCCGTTCAGCGATTGCCACGGGTCTCATTGACTATATTTTGCCCCCCTCACAGATGCCTGAAGCCTTGGTGCAATACGTTCAACACCCTTTTGTCAAAAAAGCGAGTCGCTTAGAGGCGGCACTCACCCGCAATTCCAACCCGCTGACACAGGCTATTCTCATTTTAAGGGATTTTAGTGGTGTGGATTTTTCGTTGTACAAAGAAACAACGTTGATTCGTCGTTTGGAACGCCGCGTTAGCATCAACCATTTTGATTCCCTGGAAACTTACTTGGCTTATCTGAAAGAGTCCGAAAAAGAAAAACAGACCCTGTTTCGGGAAATGTTCATCGGGGTAACCCGCTTTTTTCGTGACCAAGAGGCTTTTGTTTCCCTAGAAAAAAATGTCTTTCCCGAACTTCTCCAAAGAAAATCCTTAAGGATTTGGTCGGCAGGCTGTTCTACCGGTGAAGAAGTTTATTCCTTGGCGATTTTGCTTTTACAGACGATGGAACAACAAAAACGCACCGTGGATATCAAGATTTTTGCCACAGACATCGATCGCCATGCCCTGGATATCGCCAGCCGTGGGTTTTACTCGGACAGCATCGCTGCCGATGTTCCTCCCGCTATGTTGTTGCGGTGGTTTGACAAAACTCAAGACGGCTATTTGATTTCGGATGCTGTACGCAAGCTTGTCGTGTTTGCGTCTCACAATCTCTTGAAAGATCCTCCGTTTTCAAAAATTGACTTGCTCGTTTGCCGTAATCTTTTCATATACTTTAAACCAGAGGTGCAAAATCGACTTTTTGGGAGCATTTACCATTCTTTATCCCCCCAGGGCGTGCTCTTCTTAGGAACATCTGAAAGTCTGGGGCCCCTGGCCGATGGCTTTGTCGTCGTAGATTCAAAAAACAAAATCTTCCGCCGTCAACCTGGCTTCACAGTTCCCCTTGAGATCACGCCTCTTTACCGTGAGCCTCGAGATCAAAACTTGCCCAACTCCGTCTTGAAAAACCACGAAAATGGCAAAGCTGAAAGACTACTCAGCCAAACCTTATCTGCGGTTCTCCCCCCTAGTGTGCTCATTGATGCCAACGATCAAATTCTCCAGACCTTCAATGACACTTCGGCTTTTTTAAAAATCCCGGAGGGTAAGTTTTCTTCAAGCCTTTTTGATCTGTTGCCACCAGATTTGAAGTTATTAGCAAGCTCGCTTTTGCGTCAGTTAAAAACGGGAACTCCTTACGTTTCCATGCAAAATATCGATGGTTACCGAGTTGCCGACGAGACAACTTGTTTTCTTCTGAGCTTTCGCGAGTCTCCTACTCCCCTTCATCAGGCACCTTCTCCGGAACACCTTGATCAATTGGTCCTCGGCCGCGTGAGCGATTTAGAAAAAGAACTTCAGTTTACTCGCGAAAGTTTACAAGCTACCGTCGAAGAGCTGGAAACGTCGAATGAAGAACTTCAATCCAGCAATGAAGAGCTGATCGCCTCAAATGAAGAGTTACAAAGCACCAACGAAGAACTTCAATCTGTCAATGAAGAATTGTATACCGTGAATTCCGAATACCAAAATAAGATTGAAGAGCTAACCAACCTCAACAATGATGAAGCCAATCTCTTGCGCAACACTGGGGTTGGAGCCCTGTATTTGGATTCCAATCTGAATATTCGCAAGCTGACTCCCAAGGTTAGCGTTCTGACCCGCATTATGCCTGCAGATCTGGGAAGGCCGCTAGAACATCTTTCACCACTCCCCAGTTATCCTGCTCTGATCGAGGATATTCGCATCACTTTGAACACCTTGCAGTCCATAGACCGAGCCGTCACCGGTATCGATGGCCGACAGTACTTGGCGTCTATCCGGCCGTACCGAACAGACTATAACGCCATTGACGGCATTATCATCACGTTCAACGATATCACAAGCTTGCAGACCGAACGGCGGGAAGCGGCAGTCAACCTTCAGCGCTTAAATCAAGCTCTCGAATTAGGTCGTATGGGTTGGTGGGAGTGGGATGTTTCGACAGGACTTGTGCTCATAGATCCGCGCAAAGCAACCATGTTGGGCTATACTCCCGAAACTTTTCCTAACAAGGTTGAGGAGATTTGTGCGCTTTTGCACCCTGAGGACTATGATTCCGTCATGAAAGCGATGCGAGACCACCTCACGGGGCAGACACCCCTTTGGGATATGACTTACCGCATTCGTCGAAGCCAGGGGGGCTGGGCAGTCTACCACGACCGAGGAGCTGTAGCTGAGCGTGATGCCCAAGGAAAGCCACTCAAAGTCATTGGTATGGTCATGATGCTTCAGGAAGTAGTTGTATGAGTTCACCTAAATTATCTCGCGACGAAATGAAGAACGCCATTGAAGAAGCCCTGAGACACCCCGCGTCAGAAGCTGATAAAAACCAAACCCTCGAAGAGCTTTATCAAAAGTTCAGTATCTATCAGCAAGAATTGGAGTATCAAAATGACGAGCTTAGGCGGACTGCCGAAGAGCTCACAACTTCCCAAGAGCGTTGGAAAAAGCTCTTTGAGGCAGCCCCCACGGCTTATGGCATTTTAACCATTGAAGGCTATCTTCTTTCCGGAAATCAAAGGTTCCGCTCTCTTAGTGGTGGTGTCGACCGCCTTCAAAAAATGCTCGCACCAGAATCTCAAGATATTTTTTTTCTTCGCTGGCGTGAGTTAACGACTAAAGGGGCTTGTGAAGCCACCACTTTGCAAATTTCTACCTCAAAAGGAAAAGGCTTTTACCGCTTTGAAGGAGCTCTCTGGCCAGGCGAATCCGAACAAGTTCTTGTTACGCTGACCGATATTACAGGCGAAGTCATGGCTCGAGAGGAACTTGCTCAAACCAAGAAATTAGAAAGCATCGGATTCTTGGCCGGGGGCATTGCTCACGATTTCAACAATTTGTTGGAAGTCATTTTTGCACGCCTCGAAGTTGCTAAAGAGCGATCTAAACACGAGCCGGCTCTGAGTTCAGATCTAGCACACATTTCCCAGGCCGCTGAGATTGCGAGTCAACTCACCAAACAACTTTTAGGGTATGCTCGAAAGCAAATTGCCCTGCCCCGCCGCCTGGAACTACAAACAGAAATCAACAGGTTGACACCCACTCTTCAGAGCCTCAGTACCCCCGCCAAACTCTTGCTTCTCCCCTCACCAGAGGTAGCTATTCTCGCCGACCAAGAACATTTGTCGCAAATTCTGACGAACCTTTGCACCAACGCGCGAGATGCCTCAGGACTCAACGGAACCATTACTCTAGGCTGGGTAGTCAAAGGCCAAGAAGTGGAAATCACACTTTCGGATAACGGTACTGGGATGGACGCTGAAACTGCCGCCAAAGCCTTCGAACCTTTTTTTACGACAAAGCCTCATCTTCGCGGGACAGGTTTAGGACTAGCGACCGTTGAGGGTTTGGTTCGGCAAAACAAAGGTCGAGTGAGCTTACTGACCAGGCCCGGCCAAGGGACATCTGTAA
>JAJXWL010000003.1 GCA_021781625.1 bacterium | reverse complement strand
CGGATGCCAAGACATCCGACTACCAAAAATTCAAAGAGAAAATTGAGTCATTTCAGTTTAGCGGCGAACTCAAAGAAACCGTTACCTCCGAGCTGGAGAAATTTGCGCTCATGGACCCGAATTCTAGCGAATTTATCGTGACAAGAAACTATCTCGAAACGATTTGCGCCCTTCCATGGAAGCAAGAAGCCATCGAAACGGTAGATATGGCTTACGCTAAACGCGTTCTTGACCAAGATCATTACGGCCTTGAGGATGTCAAAAAAAGAATTTTAGAATTCTTGGCAATAAAAAAACTCAAAAGTGATAGTAAAGGCTCCATAGTTTTACTTTTAGGCCCCCCCGGTGTGGGTAAGACCAGCATTGGAAAATCGATAGCAAAAGCTCTGAAACGCCCCTTCTTTCGCTTTAGTGTAGGCGGAATGCGAGATGAGGCCGAGATCAAAGGGCACAGGCGAACCTACGTGGGAGCAATGCCCGGCAAGATCATTCAAGGGCTCAAAATTACGGGGACGCGAAACCCGGTTTTTATGATCGATGAGATTGATAAACTCGGGTCAAGCTATCAGGGCGATCCTTCGAGTGCTCTGTTGGAGGTTCTTGACCCTGAGCAAAATATTAATTTTCGGGATCATTACGTCGATCTCCCCTTTGATATTTCGCATGTCTTGTTTATTGCTACCGCCAATGCCCTGGACACGATCCCCCGCCCCCTCCTAGACCGTATGGAAATTATTCGCCTTTCGGGTTATATCGAGGAAGAAAAAGTAGCCATCGCCCAAAAGTACCTCATCCCCAAAAGCCTTGAAGCCGCCGGTTTGGGCAAAAACAATGTTAAATATTCTAAAAAAACGCTCTCGGACATTAGCCGTCACTATGCAAGAGAAGCCGGGATGCGAAACTTTGAAAAAGCTCTCGACCGCATTCACCGGAAATTGGCATTAAAAGTCGTGACAGAGAATGTTCCTTTACCGTTGACCGTCGACTCCGCCTCGTTACAGGAGTATCTCGGTCGCCCCTCTTTTCCCGAAGAAGAAGAAATTCCTTTGGTAAATCCCGGCATGGTAATGGGCTTGGCCTGGACAAGCTATGGAGGCGCTGTCTTGATCATTGAAGCCGTGAAAACACCGGGGAAAGGAGGCATTCGGTTGACTGGCAGAATGGGCGACGTGATGAAAGAGAGCGCCCAAATAGCCTATACCTGGGTTCATGCCCACGCCAAAGTGCTCGGTATAAGTGAGGCCTTCTTTGAGCGCTTGTCGGTACACCTGCATATTCCCGAAGGAGCCACACCGAAAGACGGGCCTTCGGCTGGGGTAACGATGGCAACAGCCTTAGCATCCTTGGCTATGGGCAAAGTTGTGGCCCCCAAAATCGCCATGACCGGCGAGCTCTCGTTGACCGGCAAAGTCATGCCCATTGGCGGCCTAAAAGAAAAAGTGATTGCTGCCCGTCGTAGTGGAGTTAAAACCGTTTTGTTCCCCAAATCCAACGAAAAAGATTGGGAAGAAATTCCCGATTACATTCGGAAAGGGCTGGACTTTAAGCCCATTAACCGTATGGAAGAAGTCCTTGAGATCATGTTGGGAGTGAACCTCAACGAGCTTCGTACCAAGGAGCTTCGTGTCAAGAAAAAGGTCGAAGCTTGACGACTCGGTAGGATTATTCCATCTTAAGGAATGCGTAAATTTTCTTCTTTCGTTATCGTGAGCCTCGCCCTAAGCGGGGCACTTTGGGCTCAGGCTGACCCTGACCCTACTTTTACAATATCTCTGGGCCAGCTTACAGCGTGGGTGGCAGACCTGCCCCCCAACATAGCTGGTCCAATTTTAGCCCACCCTAGGGAGTTTCTCGAAGATTACAAACCCTTGTTAGCACTTCCATGGGATCAAATGGTATTGGTTGACAAAGGGCACGCCCTTCCTGAAACTTATGCTCCACGGGATTTGGTGCGGTTAAACCGCTATGGTCTGTACACTTCACGACCTACCGAAGAAATGCGCAAAGAAATTGTGCCCATACTTTTAGAAATGAGCCGCTCAGCGCGCAAAGATGGGGTCCGTTTAGAGTTCTCTTCCTGCTATCGCTCTTGGGCCTACCAACGCTACCTCTTTCAACATTATGTTAACGAGGACGGCTTGGCTACAGCTGAACGGTATTCGGCACGACCGGGGCAAAGTCAACATCAGTTGGGGTTGGCCGCTGACTTTGGCTCTATAACTCCCGAATTTGCCAAGAGCGCCGAAGGAAAATGGATGGACGCTCACGCCGAGGAGTTTGGGTTTTCTTTAAGTTACCCCCAAGGTTTTGAAAACGTCACCGGCTATATGTGGGAACCCTGGCATTTCCGGTACATCGGCAAAGCCGCTTGTCAGGTCCAAAAAAAATGGTTTGGTGATATTCAGCAATACCTTTTGGTGTTTAATAATGAACATGCAAAAGAGCTCAAAGCAAGCTTGGTAAAATCCTAATTGATGGTCCCCAACCTGAGAAATCATGAACAGGTTGGGGATCTTCGTGGACATTGGTGTTTTTGAGGACATTGGGATTTTTGAGGATAGCCACTCGCCCGTAAAAAGCAAAAAGGTATGTCAAACTGCTCGGGCTTTAGAACAATCCAATCCGAATTCCTCCTGACAATTTTAACTCCGTGGAAGGGAATACGTCTGACGAGATGAACCATGCCGTCATTTCGGAATACAGCGAGATGTACTTAAAGAATTCATTATCTGCAAAGGAGATTTTCGCAAACTCCCACTGACCCAGCACTGAGCCTAAAAACACCCCTTGGCTGTAATTAAACAAAGGTGCCCCCATCGAGAAGTACGAGAAATTGGCTCCAATACCCACCGACATCGAGAACCAATCCCAATCGGGTCCCAAAAAGTACGAGAAAGGTATCCGGGCAATATTGGCAATCAACTTCGCCCCCGAAACCATACCACTAAAGCGACCGTCGGGAGCCTGAGCAACCATAGCTTGAAGTTTGACGTTGTCGTTGAAGAAGGTGAGCCCTACGCCGGTAGCCCAGTAGGTAGCACCCCAG
This sequence comes from bacterium, assembly GCA_021781625.1. The sequence continues at coordinate 35,221 of JAJXWL010000003.1, read as the reverse complement.
AAATCAGCATCGGTGTAAAGGCCCTGGATAAAGGAAGGAACTTCGTAATTATGCTTATTTCCTGTTCGCAGGGCGACTTTCACTGAGGATAATTGATAATTATCTGTCGCCCATCCGGCCACTGGGATTTCACGGCGAAAGCTTGCATTCTCGATGGGTTCAAGAATTACAACTCGAGGCGGGGTCTGGTCTTGGGTGACGTAGAGGTTGGTATAGGCCAAAGTACCGTCACGAAAGAGAGCTCGAACGAGAATCGGCAGAGGACCATCAGGAAGACCTAGGTTCTCTAGGCGAAATTTCCATTGAGTGTTGCCGTCAGCCGAAACAAAGGTCTTTCCATCATCCAACGAATAGGCCACCGACACGACTTGATGGTCATTCAAGAATTGGTTGCGTTCGTCCTTCTGTTGATTGGTAGCTGTTTTGGGCAAAGGTGGCAAAGCCCACCCAGACTGACCTTCGATCCACGGTCGCGTTGAGACAAAGTCTCCTGAGCTGGGACTATCTACGGTGACCCACGGTCCAAAAGGGTCATACAAAACTGTTCTTGTCTCTGAGAGGATAGATCTCCCATCAGGAAGCTGAATCCGAGCCGAAATTACATGCGACCCCTTGGTGACCTCTTTCGCGGTGAGTATGGCATGGAAGTAGCCAGCTTTAGAGATATTTGTCAACAACACAGTTTGACCATCAAGGAGAATTTCAGCCTTTTGTGGGTTCCCCACTCCTACATAGTGGCCAAGAATGTCTATCTTTCCTACCTGAGTTTGCCCAGAAAGCGGGTACAATAAGTCGGCACGGTCTAGGACCTTAGATTTTTCCCAGCGAATGTTGCGAGCAATTCTCGTAATATTTCCGGCGGAATCTACGGCCTCAACCCTAACGTTGTACCAACCGGGACGTAAATCCTTGGGTTTGGCATCAAAAGTGAAGGTACGGGTCAGGGGTAAATCGTATTCTAACAGGGGAGGTCCGGCGTCAACGGATTCCGTTGGACTCGAAAGGGGACGAACCTCAGCATGAACAGACCGAAGAATGCCGTTGTCTGTTACCCGCCCCTCAAGGTGCAAGCCCCCTGAAAAGCCTTCTCCATCCAATGGTCGAGATAATTCGAGCACCGGAGGTGTATTGTCAATTGAAACCAAGGTGGAGGAAATTCCTACCGTTCCATAGGAGTCCGTTGACCGTATCAGGAAAGAATAGGTTCCATCTTGTAAAGATTGCGTATCGAATGCCCAGGTCCACTGTTTTCGCCATTCAGGCTTATTAAAGTATTCTTTCGCTAAAACCGGCGGTGAGGTCTTCAGCCAGGTTTCATGATTTAGTAGCTCGGCCTGGTTCCAGGTTTTGCCGTTATCCGTCGAGATTTCGACTTTGGCAATGCCATTGCGGTCAAAGCTTGCCCCCTGAAAGACGATGGACTGACGCTGAGTCGCCCCCAACGTTGGTTCAGCCACAAGCGCCACCGGTTCACTCAAGGATACCTTGAACAACCGTTTTGAAACGTTACCGACATTGCCATAAATATTTGTCGCGTATACTTCAAAGGTATGTTCATTGTCAGTTAAAGAATTCAAGGAGATTGGAACGCTAAAGCCATTCTTAACTTCTTGAGTTGTCCACGGACCAGAATCGAGACGCCAGGTAATCGACTTAACCCCTGCGTAGTCAAAGGCCATTCCCGAAAAGAGAAAATCTGAACGAATAATCTGCCCTTCGTCAGGCGTTTGAATTTGAACCACGGGTTTGCGCGCTTCAACATCAACGGGAAAATGTAATTCTTTCGTGACAACATTCCCTGCCTCATCGCGTAGCCTAATATAAAAAGCTTTCGGCAACGGATCATAAGATGAGAAGTCAGTAAGCCACTGAAAAAAGTTCGTCCCTTTTGCTGCTTCGAAGTGTTTGCCATCCGCGGACCATTCCACCAACTTCATCCTTCCGCCGGGATCCTTTGCATTACCCACAATGGTGGTTTTACCAATTACCTTAACACCCAGGGGAGGTGTGATGAGCTGGAACTCGGGATCGATCGAGTCATGGTCAACAACAATGACTTTTTGTGACAGCACACCAGTTCGATCTTGCAAAGCAATCCACACCGGAATTAAACCCTGGGGAAGGTCTGTACCAAAGGGAATCTCAAAATGAAATTTCTGTTCAATTTTGCCGTTTTGCTGTTGTTCATCACGTAAATGAATATTGTGCCAGGTACTTCCGCGATCGACGCTATACTGTGCTGTTTTGACGCCGGGAATCGACAACGAGGAGCCGGAAACTACCAGGTTATCGCGAACCCATGCGCCGTTGACAGGCTCATCAACCGTGATGGCCGGTCCTTGACTTCCCACAAAAAAGGTCCAACGTTCTGATCGAAAGACATCGCCATCAACAGTGGTGGCTTCAACACGGACAGGTCCCCAAACCCCGTCTTGTTCAGACGATAGACTAAATTGAGATCCTTGACGATGGAGTTTCACCGGCGTATCGCCGGGAATAAGTCGCACACTTTGTAAGTCGCGCCCATAGAAAGCAAGAGGAAAAACTCCTCCTGTTGCTAAATGAATTTCATTCGATTCGGTTAAATGAGCATCATTCCACCGCAACCCTTCGGCGCTATCGACCGGAACTTTAATGGGCCAGATTTTATGCACCCAAGATTCCGCTTCCGAGACCACACCATCTTGGTTAACAAATTTAACCCAGATATTTAAACGTCCATAGGGCAAACTAGGCGGCAAGGGAATTGAGAAACTTTGCTTGCCATTTTGTGTTGTAAAGTTCAGGGGAAGCCAAGAACGTGTTGCTGAAGGTGCACCAACAAAATAACTGGCCGTTTGAGGGGTCTGCATGGCCACCGAACCTGTCACCGAAGCTGTCGTTGAAGCAATATCGGCCCCCAAGGGCAAGTCAAACACAGGAGGAGGAACGACGCTTTCTTTAAGACGAAAAGTAATCGTGGTAAAATTGCCTGGAGAACCCTGCGTATTGACACCAGCAACATCGATCTCATGTTTTCCTGGCGCTAGTTGAGGCAAGCTAAGGTGAAAAACTCCCGGGTACCCTGGAACCGAGACCGGGTTACCTCCGTCCAACTTCCAGGTAACAGCTTTTCCTGTTCCATTGAGAGCCAACGCAAAATCGGCAGAGCTAATGGCCCCTGTTGACCCGGAATACTGTACCGTCGGGGCGTCAGCTTGGGGGTCAAAGGGCAAATTGACTTGTTGATCGACCTGTAGCTTCCCTAGCGTCGCGCTCAAATGCAACGAGGGTTGTTGTCCAGGTTTCCATAGCAAACTAAACCATCCCTGAGCGTCAACCTTGACCGGAAAGGTTGGGGTATTACCCCAACCACTTCCCCAAGAACCGGACAAACTCGGTAGTGTAGAAAAGCCCACCAGACGCCCCACAATCAAAATTTCTCCCGAGGTTGAGGGCGCAGAAGTTCCCGGCGTCACAATGACAATTTGAGGGTTTAAGGTTTGGCCCACAGGCAAGCCTGGGGGTGGAGACCACTTAGACTGAGAGGTATTCCCCAGCTGGTCCACCGCTTTTACGACAATGGGTTGGGTCGGATCTGCTGGAAATACAAAATTTGCAGAAAGAGGCAGGGTCAAGGTCTTGCCCCCCACTGTCGCCTGAAGAAGCGCCAAAGGATCCGTGGTCGTTACTTGACCACTGACGAGAACCTCGCCAGGTGAAGGGGGCATAGCGGGGACAGCCGAGAAAACTATGGTGGGTGGAGTTGTAATCGCCCTTACGGCTAGGTGCTCATAGACTGTTTGGCCCGCAGCATCCTCTGCTTTAACTGTTAACAGCTGTGCTTGGTTTGGGAGGGTAGAAAGTTCGGCTTTCCAGTGAGAACCGTTAGAATTCAAACTGACCCAGTGAACCGCATCCCAGCTGGCCGAAACTTTCAGGCCTGACAAGGGACTGCTGGCGTCACAGGAAACTTCAACTTGTCCAGGAACCCAAGCACCCTCTTGAGGTGTTAGAATCTTTAATGTTGGCGGGGTGGATACCGCTATCACCGACGCAAGAGTCGCATCTGTTGGGCGATCTTTGTCATCAAAAACCACCAACTCGACCTTACCCAAAACTTGGCTTTCTGTAGGTTTTATGATAATTCGTTGTCCTTCCACCCTTGCAGAAAGCGCGTTCCTTGCGGCACCACGAAACTCTACCTTTTTGGGAACCGCCCCTTGAAACCAACCCACTAACGGCTTTTGTGGTGTAATCACCACCGGCTTTGCCCCCACCTCCGGAAAGCTCAGCCCACGAGGACCAAAGGGTTTACCCAGGTCCTCCATCCAAACAAAAGATTTCCAGACTTGCGTTTTACCCCGGGTATCGACCACATCTACTTGTACAGGAACGAAGCCAAAAGGGGTGTTTTGAGGCAGTGGCAATTGAAGCGCGAGAGTATGACTTCCGGGCGTCAGAGCTAAAGAAACTGCTGGTAAATTGCCTACCGTCCAAAGTACAGATTTTAAGGAATTATCCGCGTCAACCTTTCCTAAAAGCACAGGTTTTTGATCAATACGTAGCCTCATTCCGGCGGAATAGGGCAAAGTGCTACCCGTCTGCTGAAGCTGATTGACAGTGATTTGGGGTGCTCCCAACGCAACTTCCACCTTAAGTTTGACAGATGGCCCTCGTTGCCCTTTGCCATCTACCGGCCAAAGGGTCAGATGATTGACTCCCGATAGCACGTGCGGAACTTCAAAACGAAAGACAGGTCCTGAGGCCACCTGGACTTCAGGACCTCCATTTAACGTGTAGATAACGCTGGGGTTTCCATATTCCCAGGTTTCGCTTCCTTCAACGTAAAGTGGCGCCATTGTCTGTTTTGTATACAACGTCTGATCGATAGATAAATGGGGGTAGCCTTGTGCGGGGTCGACTTTCAGTGGCACATCTAGTTTGCCAATATTCCCCAACGGGTCGACAGCCTCGAAACTCACCGTGATTGTAGAAGGCGGTAAAGACCCGACATCGTCTTCAGCAGAAAAATAGGGGTCGCCTGCTGTGATGGGAATTAGGATTTTTTTCCCGCCGTTCACCCGAAAACTCAGCGTTTTAACACCCATTGGCGCTTCGACACGGCCTACTAAATGAAGCTCGCCATGAACTGTGCTTTTCGCTGATGGGCTCAGCAAAGTAATTTTGGGTGGTGTATTATCGATAAAGAGGAGGTAAGCTAAGCTTCCTTCCGAATTAAGCGTATTTTTGGATTCAAACCAGAGGATCAGCGGTCCATCATGATATTGTGCAGAGTTTAACGACAAATGCCAATTTCGTTTGATCTGATGCTCATCGCCATCAAGTGAAACCTGCTGAAAAGTTTTTTTGCCGTCAAAACTGACCATCAAGGATTTAACCCCGTTTAAGTTGGTCACTTGGCCGTTTAGATCAACGTTTCCCGCCACCAGAGAGCCACTGGGATGATTGAGGACAGAAATGGCAGGTTCTTTTCGGTCAAGAAAGAATGTTACTTTACTAATGGGCCCAGTCAGCCCTTGCGAATCGGTGGCTCGTGATTCAATGGTATGAGATCCATCGGCGACATCGGCGGTTTTCCAAAAGTACGACCAGAAGCTTGAACCGGTTACACCTTCCCACTTACCCTTGTCGATCCGGATCTCGACCTTGCTAGCCCCCTCGCCACCAGTGGTCGCCCCCAAAATATTGATATCGCCGCCTACCCTTTGGTCATCGACGGGGATAAGAATACTGGACTGTGGTAAATTCGCTCTTGGATCTATAAAAACGTTATACGGACCGGCAAACGAGGTGTTACCGGCAATATCCTTTGCTCGTACCAGAATGTTGTACTGTCCAGGCTTTTTATCCTTGACGTTGAACGTGTAGGTCCAGTTTTCGTTGCCTTGTACCTTATGAAAGTCTTTTTCTTGCGTCCCCATGCCCCATAACGGTGATGTTAAACCCCAAACGACTAACCCTAAGGCAATTTTTCCCCAAAAATTTAACTTCAGCAACTTCATGTTATACCGGCCTTAAATCATGTATATTTTCAAGGTAAACCGAGCCCTTGAAAACTTCAAGAGAAATTTAATTCTATTATTCTTTCCAAAAAGTCTACAGCCAACCAATCCCAAACTTAGGAGTGTGGAGAAATCACCCCATACTTCTTCAAGATCTGTTGATACTGACCTGTAGTTTTAAGGTGGTCCAAGGCCTGTTGAAATTCTTTAATGACCTCAGCGGGGACTTTGAGGTTAAAAGCGAAATAATGGTAGCCAGTTTCTAAGACTTCGGTAACCTGATAACGAGAAGGATCCCATCCTCGAGACCGCGCCAACCAATCGATGACACTTTCATCGTAAGCAAAGGCGTCAATTCTTCCCGAATTGAGCATCTCAAGGGCCTGTAGGGCATTGGTCGTCAAGCTGATTTGGGCCGTAGGCACGTGATTAGCGATAAGCAATTGTTCGCCGGCATCATCTCGAACAGCACCAAAGGTCCAATTTGACTGCGCCAACGAAACCCCTGGAGCCAAAGTCAAATGCTTTGACGCTAGGGTGATCACCACGTTGCGGGCCGGAGAAATGGGACCAACCCATTGGAACAGGGGTTCACGTTCTTTGGTTTTTGTGGTGCTGAACAAACAGGCCCAAGGATCGGTCCCCAGTTGTGAATACGCCCTAGCCCAGGGTAACACTTTCACCTCTTGAAGAGTTTGAGGTGCTTTGAGTTGTTGGAATAAAGCCGCAAGAATCTCGGGAGAACTGCCCGCCAATTGACCTTTTTCCATATAATTATAGGGGGGGAACTCTTCCGTTAAGAAGTGAAGCTTTTCAAGGGGAGCCTTTTGTGCCATCAAAAATGGCGCTACACCCAGAAACAACACCAAAAAAAGTCTCTTTTTCATAGACTCAGTATGGCGCAACGTCGCACAGTTGACAACAAAAAGTTTACCGATAGCACTGTTCGACCACTTCAGCTATTCGTTGCAGACCCTTAGTGAGCTCTGTAGCAGGTCGGGCATAATTCAGCCGTACACATTCTTGACGGTGCTTCCAACGTTCATCCTCTGCTGGCATGCCAAAAAAGAAGTACTCTCCAGGCACGATAATCACGCCGCGAGCTTTGAGCAGCTCATAGAGTTCGCGGGTCGACACAGGAAGCTCTGGAAACCAAAGCCACAGAAATAAGGCACCCTGAGGTTGATGAATATGGTAGGGAAAACGTGAGGCAAAGATCTGTGCAATACTATTGAGAGCAAAATCTCTCAGATTTTGATAAAAGGGGCGGATCAGAGTTTGACTGATCTGGTACAACGCCCCTTGTTTAAGTAGCGGTAAAAGCAACGTTTGTCCCATTCCCGAGTTAGCTAAATTCAAGATGGCGTTTGCCGAGGTCACAGCCTCAACGATTTCAGGACGAGCCACCACAATTCCTGTACGAGCAGCGGGTAAGCCCAGTTTACTGAGGCTTAAGACCAAAACGGTTGTTTCATTCCAAAAGGGTTCAATGTCTTCAAACAAGATTCCTGGAAAGGGGGTCCCATACGCATTATCCAGTAACAGAGGGATGCCAGACTTTTGACACAACTCAGAAAGTCGATCGACTTCTTCTTTTGTTAAAACGTTTCCCGTCGGATTCGTGGGGCGACTAACACAAATAGCCCCAGTTTGCGCACCTAAAGACAAATGTTCAAAATCAACAAAGTATTTAAAATAAGGCTTGGAAAGGATTTCGATTTTAGGTCGGCATGATCGAAAACTATCATGTCCCAACGACTGATCGGCATAGCCGATATATTCAGGGGCCAAAGGAAACAGAATGGACTTTTTTTGGCCCGAAGCGAACTCACCAGCAAACAGGTTGAAAAGCAAAAAAAAGGCATTTTGACTGCCATTGGTCACCGCTATATTTTCTGGGCCTACGTTCCAACCAAACCGTGTTTTAAAAAAATCCGACAGAGCTTGCAGAAAAGTAAGTTTACCTTGGGGTGTGTCGTATTGGGTAAGAAAGACCTCGAGTTCGTCGTCACTTCTGAGGATCTCTTCTAGACGATCTTTCCAAATTTGATTAACCGCAGGTATCGAAGCGGGGTTGCCCCCCCCTAACATGGCAAGATCACGGGGCGCACCGAGTGCTGTTCCCAAATCCTCCATTAACTCGAGAATGCCTGATTTTTGCGTAAATCGCTGACCAAATAGTGAGAGTTCCATACAGAAAAGCCTAGCACTTCTTTGTATTCCCACCAACCCCCGCATGGAAATCTGACTAAAGTAATGCTATATTCCTAGGTAGGGGGAATGAATGGCAAATCTCAATTGGACAAAACTTACCCAGGGGCTCAATGCCCCCCCTGTTTTAGTCGAATGGCTCAATAAGGCACGTGACGAGCAATTGTTCCGCATGAATTTGAAGGAGTTGTCAAGAGAAGTGAAGCTTGACGTGGCGACGTTGACCGATTACTTTCTGCGCGCCGTCCTAGCAGGCCATTTCACTCTCAACTGGGCCTATTACTGCCGTGTTTGTGGAGGAATGCCAGGTTTTAAGCATAACTTTAAAGAATTGAAATCGAGCGAACAATGTCCTTTGTGCAGTGCGGTCTTCCGCAATTCACTCGACACCAACGTAGCGGTAACGTTTACGGTACATCCAGGGCTTTTGCCCCTGCCCGAAACGCTTTCACAACAAGCCTTTGACGCGATGGTCAAAAACTTCAAAGAACAAAAAAGCTCCTTACCGCAAGAGTTCTTGTCTGGCCTCGAAATGATCAATAACCCGCTGTACCATGAGTTATTTGGGGAGGATGTACTCTCAACAGAGGAAAGTTTGGAAATAAGCCGTATCACTTTGCTGTTCACCGACATCAAAGGTTCAACACAAATGTATTCTCAATATGGAGATGCCACTTCGTACAGGATTGTGCGCGACCATTTTAAAATTTTATTTTCGGCCATTGAACAACAACGTGGCGTTGTGATCAAAACTATTGGGGATGCTGTCATGGCCAGCTTTCTTAAGCCTGTCGATGCTATTAATGCCGCCTTGGGGGCCTTTCAAGCCTTCCAACAAGAAAAATGGGAGGTGCTAGGCGGTGGACTCGAAATTAAAATGGGTGTACACGTGGGCCCAGCCATTGTCGTCAACCTGAACGATCGCGTCGATTATTTTGGCAATACCGTCAACCTAGCGGCCCGCATTCAAGGGGTGGCTGACAACCACATGATCTGTTTCAGTCGAGATATTCTTAACGATGCACCGGTAAAAGCTCGCCTTAAGGCCTGGACAGAGTCAAACTCATCAAAGATTTACCGTCGTACTGCTAACTTAAAAGGCATCGACGGTCCTGTAGAACTGTACAGCGTAGTTTAGCATCGCGATCATAGACAAAACGTTTGATACATAGCGGGATCAAATCCCGCTATTGCTCGATTTCCTTCGCGCAAGAGTGGAGTTTTTAGCAACTGTGGGAACTCAACGAGTTCTGTCTGAGGCTCGAATACCCTCCAGGCCATACCTTCTTTTTTCCACGCAGGACAATTTTTATCCACTAGATTGTCCCACCCTTGAATACCGCGAGCAAGACTTTCGAGTTCCGCAGGTGAAGGAAATTTCACCTCGACGTCACAGCGAGAAAAAGGAATGCCTCGTTCTTTCAACCACCTCTCGGCCTTTTGACTTTCACGGCACGCTTTTCTGACAAATAATTGGATCATTATTCTTCCTCGTCATTTCTTATCATCAAGCGAACCTTTAGAGAACTGCTTCCACACCTTCAAAAGACGCGCCATATCTTGAAAGTGTTGCTTTTGATCAGCACGCCGGGCTTGGCGCCCTAAATTCTCTTTCATGCGAAACAACTCGGCTTGAATGCGTCCCGGGTGCGGGAAGCCCTGCGCTATCACAGGTTCTTCGGCGCCAAAGTACAAGTTAAGCGTACCGATATCCATGAGCATTTCCCACCAAGATTCTTGTAACACCCGAACTTCTTGAATTTGATTTAATGGAGCCTCTTGGCTGGTTTCGTGCCAGCGCCAGGGGGTCTGCTGATGAAAGATCACTCGTGAACCTGAAAATTTTAAAAATGAACCTTTCCACGACCAGAAACGACCGAGCATTTGCGCAAGAGGAAGAACAGCAACGATTGCTAGAAATAAAACAAGTACGCCCAAGTCTCTGGGCCATAAAAGGCCCCCTAAAAAACCAACACCGGTAATCACCAACAACCAGAATACCCCGGAGGCTAAGCGCGCCACCAGATAGGCGGGATGCCTGCGGTAGGTCCGCTCAACCTGCTGTTCCACCGCCCAAAAAAGCCTCTCGGGAACCGCTAACCCACCGACCGATTCTTCGAGAATTTCTCGTAGATCTTGATTGTCAAACTCCGAAGCAACTATCGGTTGACAATAGGCAACAAACTCATCCAGATCTTTGTTTGCAGGAACCTGCTGAAAACGCTCTATACTTCCCTCAGTCGCCAACTCAACCGTTACGACCGAAAATAGCCGCGAAGCCCAACCAGAACGTAAAACCTTCAACGACCTCAGTTCCTCTCTCAGAATGCGATTATGACGAACTCTCAGAGGAGAAAAGCTAAAGGTTCGTAGAATTACCGCGCGGTTTGTAACCAAAAGGAGATTTAACTGGCCACCGACAAGGATCACCAGGCCCCAAAAGAAAATCAGAACTGTCGCAGCCAAGATTCCTCCCCAGCCCAACCTTCCCCCCCAAAAAAAACTCCAAAGTCCTGCTCCTAAACAGGCCAAGAGCCCTCCTAAAGGACCTAAAAGACGAACAAAAATCACCCACTCTGAGGTTCTAAACTCAAACAAAGGGTGTTCGTCGTCGGTAAGTAGTGCGGTTTTGGACGAAAGCTGTTGTGACAAATGGGTTAGCATGGCAGAAGACAACCCTGGAATCTGTTTCAGAAACGAAGAAGAAACAGAATGCGACCTTAACCAAGCGAAAAAATTTTCCTGGGGAAGCCTTATGACCAAGGTCGGAACCTCCGCCCTTAGAGTTTGTTCCCAGGGCGCGGGTTGTAAAGACCCTAAAAGACTGCCCTGGGGATAACTCTTAACGGAGTTGCCAGTACCCTCGATAAGTTGTCCAGAAACGACGACGAGAAGCTCCGCTTGAGGCTCACCCTCCCAAGCAACGCCATCCCCCGGCCGACACTGATCGGCATGGCACAAGCTCGCCAACTTTAAGCGTTGTTCAACCGTTAGCAGATCAAAGGGAGGCAGAGTTAAGGCCTCTACCCGGGGGTCTTCTGTAGGGGACATACTCCCCATTGTGCAAACGATCTGCCCCGGGTCAAGGCCTGTAGCGAAATCAGTGAAAACTTACTCGATTACCGTGTAAGCTCGTTCATTATGCTGAGTAATATCCAAACCAATAGCTTCTTCTTTGGGCGTGACTCTCAGACCCATTGTTTTTTTCAAAACCAAAAAAATGACAAAAGTGCCAGCGAATGCCCATATCATTGCCGTGAAGGTTGCCAGAGCTTGCACCCCTAAGGCAGAAGGATTTCCAAAAAAGAGTCCCGTGAAACCGTTACCGTTATTCATGCCAAACGGTTTGGTAATAAAGGGAGCTGCAAACAGCCCTGTACCGACAGTTCCCAGCACACCCGCAATGCCATGAACACCAAAGGCATCCAACGAATCATCGTAACCAAGCTTATTCTTAATCACGACAACAAAGACATAACACACGGCGCCTGCGGCAAAGCCTAACAGCAACGCTCCAGGAAGAGAAACAAAGCCTGCCGCTGGTGTGATGACCACAAGACCTGCAACAGCACCCGAAGCGGCACCGAGAATCGTCGGTTTCTTCTGCAAAATCCAATCTAAACCGGCCCAAACTAACGCTGCTGCTGCCGCAGCCGTATTCGTCATTAAAAATGCACTGGAGGCAAGACCATCAGCAGCAAGGCCGCTTCCTGCATTAAATCCAAACCAACCAAACCAAAGCATGGCTGCTCCAGTCAACGTAAAAGTGAGGTTGTGGGGAGGCACAGGTTTTAAGTTGGTACGTCGTCCCAAAAGAAGAGCCGCCGCCAATGCGCTAAAGCCTGAATTGATTTCGACTACCGTTCCCCCCGCGTAATCCATTAACCCCATCTTGGCAAAGAGGCCATTCTGCGACCAAGCCATGTGGGCAAGCGGAATATAGACAACAAAAAGCCAAATTACCGAGAAAGCTAAAAAAGACGAAAATTTCATCCTTTCGGCCAAAGCTCCCGAGACTACAGCGGGCGTGATGACGGCAAACATACACTGAAACAGAACAAACGACAGGTGGGCTACGGGGGCATGAGGAGCCGAAACGGTATAGGGGCTCGGGTCATTGGGACCGATACCGTTTAAGAAAAACCATCGAAAATCCCCAAGAACACCGGGAATCAGTTCTGTGGGGCTAAAGGCCAAGCTGTACCCGACAATCACCCAAAGCAAACTCACCACAATCAGGCTAGCAAAACTTTGCATCAAAACAGACAAGACGTTTTTGCGCTTGACCAAGCCCCCATAAAACAAGCCCAAGGCGGGAACTGTCATAAAAAGAATAAGGGCTGCACTTAAAAGCACCCAGGCGTTATTGGCATTGTTAATCATAATCAATCCTCAGAAATGACAAATATGTATGAAGTAGTTACCAAATTGTAACTTATCCAATGGCTGCGGGACCACGTTCTTCTGTGCGAATACGGATGCAGTCTTCGAGGTGGTAGACAAAGATTTTGCCGTCACCGAGCTCTCCGGTTTTTGCCCCGTCGATAATCGCCCGGATCGTCTTGTCGACGTATTCTTCATTGACCGCAATTTCTAAGCGGATTTTTCTGAGGAGATTTCCTGTTTCTTTGTTGCCCCGGTAGACCTCGGTTACGCCCCCTTGGCGACCGTGACCGAGAACTTCCGAAACCGTAATAAGTTGAACATCAGCGGCGTAGAGTGCCTCTTTCACCTCTTCTAAGCGAAAAGGCTGGATGATGGCTACGATTAATTTCATGTAAGAGCATGACCTCCATAGAAAGTCATGCAATATCTATGCCAAAAAGTAAATTGCAAAAAAGCTAATCGAGACCTTGTTCGTGTCTACTAACATCCAAGGCATCCCAAGGGTACTTCACCCAGATATCCTCGAGCACTTCTGCTTGGTACACCTTAACGTGCGGAGGAAAATCAGCCAACTTTTCTTTGCGCTTTTGGTGCAGGACGGCTACACGAATCTCGGTAGGCGCATACCGAAAAAGTTCGCTCAAGCAATACGATAAGGTTACCCTAGTGTCGTCCACTTCATCGACTAAAAGGATACGTCTGCCCGAAAGCTTTTTTTCCACTTCGTCGATCCATTGAATTTTTACGGGGACAGGGTGAACGGCGGCATCATCATCGTAGCGTTTGAGACCTACCACATAAATATCCTTCTTGAGGTAGGTCTTCAAAATTCGGGCCGGAATAAACCCGCCCGAAGCAATCGCCACAATGATATCAGGCTCCCAGCCATCCTCTTGGATCTTGGTCGCAATGAGCTGGCAACCTTGATGCACCTCGCTGTACGTGACGAAGCGTTTTTCCATTTTTAAAACCAGAAGCGGGCACCTGCGGCGGCCTGCAAACGCCACGTAGGGGCTATAGGGTCGGTAAAGGAAACACCAAATGCGGGCGCCATTTCGGCAAAAACTTCCAGCGGCTTGATCGGATAAATATCCAGATCAAAAGGAATTCTCACACCAAAGTCAAATGCAGGGTTAGACGAATACGTAAAATCACCAAAAAAACCTGGGCCGACATACAACCCGAAGTTCAAAGGCGCGTAAAAAACCTGGTGATACAGCCACCAGTCAGCCGTAAGGCCTACGAAGGTCACTTGGGTGCCAACGGCGAAGTTAAAACCAAAAATAGGAGGTAAACCAGCAATTTTGCCGGTGATCCCCCAACCGCCGAGAGGCCCGCTCACATCCAACACATCGTGACTAAAGATGGGTCCTACGGCCACGTCCCCTGGGGTCACAACATCAGCGGCGTAGAGACTACCGGTCAACAGCGCGGCCAAAACCGCGAGAATCAACGTCTTTTTCATGCTTACTCCTGAGGCGAAATATGCCGTGTCGTGCCAGGATTGTCAAACCTGACTCTTCTTTTTTTTGGGTCTTCCCGATAAACTACGTGTAACGAGGGGGATTTGCTGTTGAAGTTTGCTGTTAGGAGGATGCCGCATCTGGCCTTTCTCTACTTTTTCATCTTCATGAGCTTTGTTCTAGCTTCCTGCGCCTCCTGGGGAAGCGGCTCACTAGCCAAGGAATATTATAATCTGGGAAAAGCCTACTACGAGATGAAAAAGTACCCCGATTCGGCCCGCGCCTTTCAAATAGCCATGAAACTAGACCCCCGTCTCACCGTTGCCCATGTCAACCTCGTTGAGGCTGTGGCCGAGACCGGGGACTGGGAAGGTGCTTGGACCTTTCTTCAGCCCTTGTTGAGTAAAGATCCTCACAATACCGTTTACCTAAAAATTAAAGCCTACCTTCTGTGGGAACTCCATCATAAAGAAGCGTCCGCTGAGCTTTGGAAAAGCCTAGCCAAAGAACTTCCTGCGGACGCCGACACACAATACAATTTTGCGTATGTCGCACGAGAAGAAGGCTGGTCGGATGACGAATGGCAAGCGTTGAAATCCTATGCGGATTTAGGCGGAACCAAACCCAAGGCGTGGAAACTGCTGGGTAAAGAAGCTGTCAAGCGTCATAATTGGACGAGAGCGTTGCAGGCCTATCAGCAGGTTGTCAAGCTTGATTCCACTGACGCCCTTTCTTACGCGGCCTTATCAGAAGTCTACGTTAACCTCGAGCAATTTGACAACGCGGCGGCGGCACTCAAGCAAGCTATCCTCGCTGAAAAGAATGCCCCTGGCGCTGTTCCTTCTGGAACCGCTGTTCCGACGGGAACCCCAAGTCCGACGGCCACAGCTAACCCAACGCCCTTGCCTGTTCCTTCTCCTTCCCCGCCGGAGGGTCCGCCTGCAAGTACTTCTCCGGTTCCCAGTGCTTCGGCCTCACCTATGGCGGCGTCTCCGAGTGCTGAAAAGCCACCTACACCCCATGAAGCAGAATGGGAGTTCCAACTGGGGACTATCTATTTGTATGGAATGGATGACTACGCCGATGCCATTGCCGCCTACAGAATCGCCTGGAAAGCCGGCTGGACTGACCTGAAAGTCTGGCACCATTTGGTGGAGTTTCCTGGGATGCCACAAAAAGAACGCTTGATTGGCGACCTGCGCATGCTGGGAGCTTGGGAGGGATCCTCATGAAAGTAATGGGTATCCTTAATGCAACACCAGACAGTTTTTTTGCCGCCAGCCGGACAGGTCCCGAAGGAGCGGCAGAAAGGGCTCTGTCCATGGAACGTGCTGGAGCGGACATCCTTGATATCGGGGGTGAATCCACCCGTCCTGGTACGGCCTACGTCGATGACCAAACCGAATTGGCTCGGGTGATCCCCGTGCTCCAGGCCATCCGACAATCGGGTTGCCGCTTGCCGTTGTCTGTCGATACCCGTAAATATTCTGTCGCACAGGCCGCCTGGAAAGAGGGTGCAACGTGGATCAACGATGTTTCGGCGTTGCAAGATGACCCTAACCTTGCTGCCTTTGCCGCTGACAGGGGTATGACCGTTGTCTTGATGCATTCGGCGGGGACACCCAAAACCATGCAGTTGTCACCTCATTACACAGACGTGGTTCAACAAGTGTGTGACTTTTTAAGCCAAGCCGTTGATCGCGCTTTAGCGGCGGGAATTTCCGCTTCACGAATTGTGCTTGACCCAGGCATTGGCTTTGGAAAAACAAAAGACCACAATATCGCCCTGATCCAGGCTCTTCCCCAGCTTAAGAGCTTAGGCTTTCCTGTTTTGGTTGGTCTTTCGCGCAAGTCGCTGATCGGCGATTTATTAAAAGTTCAACCAGAGGACCGCTTAGCGGGGTCTCTTGCCGGTGCTCTGGCCTGCCTAATTCACGGGGCAGACCTGGTCCGCGTTCACGATGTCGCTGAAACAGTGGGCGCCCTTACTGTCTTTCAAGCTTTAACAAAGGGAGCTGATTGATGGACTGGATTCTCAACTCCTGGGTTGTCAAAATGATCCTGCGGCCTGTTCTGGACGTAGGTGTGCTTTCTTTTTTACTGTACAAAGCCTATCGTATTCTGTATCAGACGCGAGCCATCCCCCTTCTTCGTGGCATTTTTTTTATGGTGGTTATCTACCTTTTGGCCGTAGGCCTCAAGCTCGATACCCTCACTTGGATCCTTAACTTTTTAGCACCGGGTATTTTTGTCGGCTTAGCCATCGTGTTTCAGCCAGAACTACGAAAAATCTTTACACAAATTGGACAAGGGGGCTGGTTTACCCCGCAGTCACGGCCTAAAGCCCAGCATGTTGACGCAGTTCTGACTGCCTGTCTGGAACTTTCTCAGATGCGTCGTGGTGCCTTAATTACCTTTGTTCGCAAAGTGGGTTTGAAAAATATTGTTGAGCGCGGCACCCCTATGGACGCAGAACTCACCTCCGCCCTTCTGCTCACCATCTTTAGCTTTGACACGCCCCTTCATGATGGGGGAACCATCATTCAAGGGGAACGGCTTGTTTCGGCAGGTTGTTTTTATCCGCTTTCTGAAAATACCACCATTTCAAAAAGCTTTGGAACCAGACACCGAGCAGCCTTAGGCATGGCCGAAGAGTCTGATGCCGTTACCGTTGTCGTTTCTGAGGAGACCGGAGCCTTGTCTCTGGCGTACAACGGGGCGCTTCATTACGATCTTTCTCCCGAGGAAGCCCGGCGGAGACTCAAAGAGCTCCTTGAATTTAAGGACGAAGAAGAACCGACAGAAAAGGGGGACTTCGTTGGATAAGATTCCCTGGAAAAAAATTTTAGATCAGTGGCCGGCTAAGATTCTCTCGGTAGCGGCTGCACTTTTACTCTTCTTTTATAACCGCATCGACACCTTAGGTGAAAAGAACATCACCGTTCCTGTGCGACTGATCACCGATACCTCACTCGTACCCGCTGAAAATTGGACTTCGCGCGTCAAACTGACCATTCGAGGCCCTAAAGATGAACTTTCTGCCCTTTCGGATCATGAAATTGAGGCGGTGGCGGACTTTTCTGACCGTTCGGGCGAGGGTATATACCGTGCCCCAGTCCAAATTCGACGACGAGGTAATGCTGCCGACCTAGAAAACCTCGAAATCGTCGCTGACCCCATGATGCTTCGTTTACGTCTGGAGCGAAAAGTCATAAAAACAGTTCCTGTGGTTCCCCAATTCTCAGGTCAACCAGGCAAAGATTTTGAGCTTTCTGGCTTTAAGGTTTCGCCTTCGCGCATTACGGTTGAGGGCCCTCGAGTTCGTATGGGTAAACTCAGGTTCGTTGAAACTGAACCCATCGACTTACGAGGAAAAACCGATAATTTTACGATCAAAGTTCATTTGGTACTCAATTCCTCTCTTTTAGACTTTCCTTTAGGACATTCTGTTGAGGTCTATGGTAAGATGAAATCCTCGTTACAAACCATGACCTTCCCTAGCCTTCAACCGCAAATTGTCGGCCTTGTTTCCGGTCTTGAAGTGACGATTCCCCCTGCTCCTGTTGCTGTCCGCGTTAGGGGTACCCGTCAAGCCTTAGCTGGCCTTGGAGCTGAAAAAGTGCATGTCGAAGCTGACTTAACCAACTTTAATGGACCAGGTGAAGCGGTGGATGTCCCAATTCGCGTACTTCTGCCCCCCGGTGTTGATCTTGTCGAGGTTATGCCCGCAGTGATTAACCTCATTTTGGAGAAAAAACCATGATCACGGGCATTGGTGTTGATCTTGTCGAAAACCGGCGGTTGCTACCTTGGCTTTCTCAGCCTCAACTTTTGGAACGCTATTTTACCACCCACGAAATCAAGGATGTTCAAACAAGTGCGCATCCTGAAGCTTCTTTGGCTGCCCGGTTCGCCGCCAAAGAGGCCTTTGGAAAAGCTCTAGGCTCTGGCTTGAGGGGCTTACCCTTACGAGACATCGAAGTCCAAAGAGGCGCTGACGGAAAGCCTTTTCTCGTGCTTGCCGGTAAAGCGGCAGAAGTTTTAAAACGTCAAAAAATCGCTCACGTTCATCTTTCTCTCTCACACGAAAAAGAATATGCCGTTGCGTTTGTCGTCATGGAGCTTTAAAGATGTCAGATCCCTCGCTCAGCAAGCTGACGTTCTTTCAGAAAAATGACACCTTGTGCCCCATTTGCGAAGCTCCTTTTAAAAAGGAAGAACTGCGTCAAGGAGGAGGTCGGCAAATAGCGGGCCCTCTGGGTGATGACTTGCGACGGTTCTACGAGGCGTCAAAGAAGTTTGGCGAAATCTACCCCCTCATTTATTCTGTGCTTACTTGTCCTGGCTGTTATTATTCTGCCTTGGCCAGCGATTTTTTAACTCCTGACCCTAAGGCCATTGATGCACTTCGAGCAGAAGAAGAGGAACGCAAAAAGTTTGTTGCTCCCCTGTTTGAGGATCTTGACTTTGAGCGTCCTAAAACCCTTTATGAGGGCGCTGCCGGCTACCTTCTTTGTCTTATGACTTACAATCACTTTACCAACACGTTTTCACCAACGGTCAAGTCCGCAATCTGCGCTTTACGGGGTGCTTGGTGCTTTGCCGATCTTCACAAAAAGTATCCTAGCGAAAACTGGGATTACCTAGAAAAAATTCTGTATCATAAAGCCAAATTCTTCTATACACAAACCGTTGAAAAAGAACAGAGCGGTGATGAAACTGTCAACGCCTCAATGTTCTTTGGCCCCGACGTTGACAATAATTACGGATACGATGGCGTCATGTATCTTACCGGGTGGTTAGAATTTCACTTTGGCAATCGTGAAAACGATGCGGCGCGAGCCGAATCGTTGGCAACCGGTCGGCGCGCCATTGCTCGATTAGTTGGGATGGGAAAGTCCTCAAAGGCAAAGCCTTCGGTTCTTATCGATAAGGCCAAAGATTTACATAAGTTAATGGGCGAGGCGATCAAAGACGAATGAAGCGCTTTCGACTCAACCTTGCATATGATGGCAATCCCTACGAGGGGTGGCAAAGCCAGCGATCTGAAGCTAGAACGGTTCAAGGTGAACTGGAAACAGCATTGAGTCGGCTGTTACACAAACCGATCAAAGTCGTTGGCGCCGGTCGAACGGACTCTGGTGTTCATGCTCGGTCGCAAACAGCTCACTTTGACGCAGTCAATACAAGAATGAACGGCTTGGCCTTTCAACGCGGACTTAACAGTCTTTTGCCACACTCAATCCGCATCCTGTCCTGCCAAGAAGTCAGTGAAACTTTTCACGCCCGCTTTTCTGCCTTGGCTCGGGTTTACCAGTACTATTTGCAACCCAGTGAAGTAATCCTGCCTTGGGATCGTGCTTGGGTCACCCCAGCAAAAATCCCCCCCTTAGCAACCTTGAACGCCATGGCCCAGCAGCTCCATGGTGAGCAGGATTTTACAACTTTTAGTCACGCTCAAGATCCAAGCCAGTCGCGCAGTCGTTTTATTTATCAGGCTACGTGGTTTGCCTGGCGTGACCGAGTTGTTTTCCGGATTGCGGGTAATGCCTTTTTGTGGAGAATGGTGCGTTCCCTCGTCGGAACCATGTTAGCCTTTGGTAAAAATCCCGAGGCGGCGACTTGTTTTGCTGAAGCGTTTGCTTCTCGCGACCGCAGAAACGCCGGGCCGACCGCACCGGCCGAAGGTCTTTTTTTGCATAAGGTGGTGTATCATGCCCATGAATTCAGCCTCTAGATCTCCCGAGGCCGTTCTTTGGGATCTAACCTATCAAGTTCAAGCTCTGCTACAAACTGAAGGTTTTTTAGCCAACCTTCCCCCATTTCTAGAAACCTCCAAAGGCTCACTCACCGATTTCCTCAAGGACTGGCCAGACAAAATTTTACCGGGGACGACTTGGCCCACTTGGGAAGGCTCAGTGTCAGCTCCTGTGCTTTTACTGACTGAGTCCTTGACGCCTGAAGAAAAACAATATGCACGAAAGTGGTTCGAGAACGACAAATTGCGTGTTTCTTTTGATCAAACCTTTCTTGTCCACCTCTGGCCCCCCCTAACCGACAATGATGCACGATTATATTTTTCTAGTCTCATAGAACAACTCAAACCACAAGTCATTTTTAGTTTAGGCCCTCAACCAGCGGCTAAGCTTCTTCATGCCCCTCCTAGCATCGACACGTTACGTTCGGGAGAATTTCCTTTTGCGAAAACTCCCCTCATCACGACTTACCATCCCTCGACTTTACTGAACTTGCCCCCCGACTCAGCGGCTTTAGCCCCTTTAAAAGCGCAGGTGTGGCGTGATGCTCAGCGATTAGTGGCCAAATTAAAATCGGTGGTCGCGTGACCTCTGAAAGCCCAAGCGACAAACCCCTCTCTTATTGCGAAGTGGCCTTCGATCTACCGGTGGCTCAGAACTTCACGTATGCTGTCGAGGGGATGTGTTTGGTTCCCGGACAAAGAGTGCAAGCCCCGTTTGGCCGCGGCTACAAGACAGGTGTCGTGGTAGCAGCTCCTGTAACTCCGCCTCAGGGTATCGAAATCAAAACTCTCAAGAAAATCCTTGATCAAGAGACTCTCTTTGGCCGCTGGTCCTTAGACTTGGCTCAATGGATGAGTCGGCAATATCTGTGTCGTCTAGGACAGGCCTTGGCCTTGATGCTTCCGTCGGCTCAGCGAAAACGTGAGGTTCCTTTTCCCGAGGTTGTCACTATCGCCGCGCATCAACTGACCCTCAACCCCGAACAACTCAAGGCCCGCCAAGCAATTTTAGCAAGTGACCGTCCCTTTTACCTGTGGGGTTTAACAGGCACCGGAAAAACCGAGGTATTTTTGCAGTCAGCAACAACGATCCTCGATGCCGGGCAGCAGGTGCTCTACTTGGTTCCCGAAATCGCGCTGACCTGGCCGTTAGTAAAGATTTTGCGGCAAAGATTCGGCTCACAAGTCGCCATTTTGCATTCGGCTTTAACTCCCGCTCAGCGCTTGGGTGAGTGGCGTAAAATTCAAACGGAACAGGCTAAGCTGGTGGTGGGAGCTCGAAGCGCTGTCTTTGCCCCTTTTCAAAATTTGGGTTTGATCATCATCGATGAAGAACACGAAACAAGCTACAAATCTGGTCAAACGCCCCGCTACCACGCTCGACAGGTCGCCTTTTACTTAGCACAAAAAGCTGGTGCTAAATTGGTGATGGGCAGTGCGACACCCAGCCTCGAATCGTATCATGCCCTTTTAAACGAAACTTTCGCCCATGCTCGTCTTACTCAACGAGCCGCCGGTGGCGCACCTCCACGAGTACTTATCGTTCCTCGGGATTCTAAGAGTCTCTTTTCGGCCCCCTTGATTGAAGCGATTCACCAGACTGCGGTCGAAGGTCGTCAAAGTATTTTATTCTTGAATCGAAGAGGTTATGGTTCTTCGTTTCATTGCCGTACCTGCGGCGAAGATCTTTTATGCCGCCACTGTTCCGTAAGCCTTACTTGGCATAAAGCCCGAGGCGTTCTGGTTTGTCACCTGTGTGGCTATCAAACAGCCCCGGTTTCGCTGTGTCCCCATTGTGGTTCCTTAGATGTGGGATGGAGCGTTCCCGGAACGGAACATGTGATGGACGACCTGTCGCGGCTCTTTCCTCACTTAAAGTCTGCTCGCGTCGATAGTGATACCGCTGGTGAAGATACCCCTAAACTCCTCGAAGAGTTTGGCCAGGGCAAGCTGGATATTCTCGTTGGTACACAAATGGTTGCCAAAGGTCTCGACTTTCCCCGAGTAAAGCTAGTGGGAATTCTGAACGCTGAGGCGGGGCTTTCGTTGCCAGATTTTCGTGCCTCAGAACGTGTGTATGCGTTGATTCGCCAGGTGACGGGACGTGCTGGACGAACGCACCCCGATGGGCTTGTCATTCTACAAAGTTCAAGACCCGACAACACCGTTATTCGTTGGGCTGCCGAAGGCCAAGACGAAGAATTTTGGAAGCAAGAACTTTCCCTCAGGCAACTCTTAGATTTCCCCCCCTATTCACGTCTTATCCGTTTCGTGGCTCGTTCCTTTCAAGACGCTTTAGCCCAAAAGACCGCCGAAAGCTTAGCACAGGAGTTAGGGCCAAACTCTTGGTTCCAAGCTGAAGGAGGCGAAATCTTGGGACCGTCAGAATGTGCAATTGCTAAGCAGTCCGCCCAATACCGTTATCAAGTCCTCTTGCGCGCCCATAATTTTCCTTTGTTGCATACGGCAGCGAAAAACGCTTTAGAAAGAATTCGCCTCTCACGCGATGTTCACCTTGAGGTTGACATCGATCCCCTTCAATTATTATGAGGTAACACCATGGAACTTGGTCAGTATCAAACTTTAACCTTTTTACGTCGCTCCCCGCACGGAGCTTGGCTGGGCGATTCCGATAGTGAGGTTCTTCTCCCTGCTAAAGAAGTGCGACCAGAATACACCGAGGGTCAACCGATCGCCGCCTTTATCTACCGGGATTCCGAAGACCGGCTAACAGCCACGGTAAAGCACCCTTTCGTCACATTACAACATTGCGCTTGGTTAAAAGCTGTCGATGTTTCTTCAGCCGGTGCTTGGTTAGATTGGGGCTTAGACAAACATCTGTTGCTCCCTCGAAAAGAACAAGGTACGCTCTTAAAAACAGGCGATTTTGTGATGATAATGCTTCTTCTGGACGACCAAACCGACCGCTTATATGCGACCGCGCGTTTGGGGCGTCATTTGTTTCCCGCTCCCGCTTTGGCCAACGGAACTAAGGTCGAGGCGCTGGTTTGGAAAGCTCATGAGCGCGGATGGACGGTCATTGTCAATCACAGCTGGCAGGGGATGCTTTTTTTTCCTCAAAGCCATGACTTAAAGCCCGGTATGAAGGTCGAAGCGTTTGTGACCTTACGTCGAGAGGATGGTCGCCTGGATTTGAGTCGAACACCCCAAGGGTTTGAAGATCGGAACGCCTACGCCGTCGAGAAACTCCTTACAGCTCTAAAAAACTCTGGGGGTCACCTGCCACTAACCGACCAATCAACCCCTGAAGCTGTTGAACGTGCCTTAGGAGTATCAAAACGAGCCTTTAAACAGGCCTGTGGGACACTTTTTCGCGAAAAAGTGATTCGTCTTGAACCCGATGGCGTCTACCTTCGCTGAGGCCAACTCGCCAAGGGCAAAAGCTACTTGAGGCCTGGTAAATGAACCTGCAGCGAAAAATGCGGAAGTCGCTCGTCCTGCATACGCTGGTCAAACACAAATTTGTCTGTTGCGGTGATTTTCCAGCGTTTTCCATGAAGTTGGTTCAAGGCAAAAGCTATTTGATAGAAATTCCATTTTTCGTTGGTATCAAAGAGGTATAGGCCGGATTCTTGGCCCAGAACACTCTCGAGAGCTTTAACGGTATCAGTGAGAAAGGAACAGGCCGGTAACCAGCGCGTACTGCACGATACGATTCCCTCTTCCTGCATCTTGGACTCAAAAAAGTCCAACATATTGTTATTACCGGGGGCTTCGCCGATTTGCCACCCCAAGCGAACAACCTTGGCATTGGGGTTTTGGTAAAAAACCCGTTCTTCAGCGAGACGTTTTTCCATCCCATAGCCGTCACCCGCATCAGCTGGTGAATTTATGGTAAAAGGCCCCTGACTTTGGGACGAAAACACCATCACTGTACTGATAAAGATAAACTGGATATCGAGAACTTTACACAACCAAGCAAGCTCACTCGTCCATTGATAGTTCACCAACCAGCTTTCGTTGGCTAAGCCGGTTTTTTGGGACGGTACCGCCAGATGATAAAGAGCCGTAATCTGACTAGAACGTAAGTAGTTCTCCATAGCCCAGTAGTCTGTAAACGAGACCGAAGTTCGATCCCAGGCTACCACCGTGTGCCCTTTTTGCTCTAAGTATGAGCACAGAGCCTTTCCCACAGTTCCATGACTGCCAGTGACCATGATTCTCATAGCTTCAGATTATGCAACAGAGTTCCAAAAAAAGAAAGATGACATCGTTAAGTCTCTTAAACCGGAGGTGAGGTTCAATTGCCCTGAATTTTTGTTCATGCTAGAATGCTTCGGTGAATATTTTTGGCAAAATTGCGGGGTTATTGCTAGGATTTTTTGCCTTTGGGCCCCTAGGTCTTATCGTAGGCTTGGCCCTTGGGCACCTGTTTGACGTCCTTTTGGAACGTCAGAGTCTAGGAACTGACCGGCTTGGCGACGACCTGATTCCCCTTCTCTTTTCGCTGTTTGGTCGGGTTGCTGGCTACGGTAAGCACTTTAGCCAAGCCCAAGCGATGTTTCTTCAGACCATAGTCATTCCTCGGTTAGACCTTTCACCCTGGAGACAAAATTACGCCGTTAAAATGTTTCGTGAGTCGTTAGAAGAGGCTCTTGCCAGCCCCGACTCAACGGTGCTTAACGATGTACAAGTTTTGGCAGAAAATCTTGCTGAGAATTTTTTTCTCGACCAGCAAACTCTGCTTTGGATTCATGCCACCTGTCGCCAGCTTGCCGGACTTGGCCAGGTTCGCCTGGGTATTGTCGAAATTCTCGATACCATTGCTCTCAGCTTTGGAATTCTCGAGGACACGGGCTCTGCAGGGTTTTCTCAAAACAACCGAACGCAAGACAATTACCAACAACAGTGGTCGAGCTTTCGCCCCGCCTCGGCAGCTGGGCCCGAAGCGTATCAGGTTTTGGGTTTATCCCCTCAGGCTTCTGTTGAAGAAATAAAAAAAGCCTATCGTTCTTTGGTAAGAGAATACCACCCCGATCGCTGGCAGCACCTCAAAGAGGATGACCCGGCAAAATCTCAAAAAACTGAAAAGTTTATCAATCTTCAACACGCCTATGAACGCTTGCGAAAAGATCGCGGGTTTTCGTAAACCTTGGGAGTCACCATGAAGTATGAGTTAGACACAATTCCGGTTTGGGATGCGCTTAAAGCACAAACCGAATGTCCTTTTTGTCTTTTGGAACGCCGCTCGCGAGCCGGAGCCGTTCGTTACTACCTTGGCCCGTCGGTGATGGTACCAGAAGTCCGCCTTAAGGTTAACAAGATTGGCTTTTCGGCTCAAAATGCCCGACTTTTGGCCAAAGATAACAACCGTTTAGGCCTGGGGCTAATTACCCATACTCGCCTTAAGGCTGTACGAGAAAGCTCACTTTCTTTTCTTACACGGCCTAATGAAAAGAAGCCCCTTCGTAAAGAAGTCGAAAACCTTTTAACGCATCTTAAAAGTCAAAGTCACGGCTGTTTGATTCAAACCAAGCTTGATGAGGATATGAACCGTTTTGCCTTTACGTTTGTCCACCTCTTGAAAAATGATCAAGATTTTTTTTCTTCTTGGGGACAAAGTAAGGGGCTATGCCTCAAACATGTTCAGCTTGCCTTGGCGATGGCAGTAGAGCTCTTATCCTCGTCAGACCTCTCCCGACTGGCTCCAGAAATCTGGTTAAAGACCCTCGAAAATCTTCAAAGAGTCGAAAATGACTTACTTGCTTTCACGCAAACTTTTGATGCCACCAAGAGCCATGAAATTTCTGGAAATCCCGAAAAAGCTCTTGAGCGGGCCCTTTTGAAGCTCTACGGAATTTTCCCCGAGTATGAAGAGGAAAGCAAAACTCATCGAGGGCCTCTCATGGGCATGTAAACCTCTCATGGACATGTAAAACAGTTACAACGACCGTACTTCTGCGCTCGCCAACATCCGCCACTGTTCACCTAAGGTTCTTCCCGGCCCCGTAAGCAGAATCCGGTGCTGAAATCGATAATCTTGCGATGAGCTTCCTACAAATAACTCCCATTCACCTGGTTCCACAAAGCGAGTTTGGCCTTCGGGACTGTAATTCAGTAAATCAGTAGGAATAACAAAAGTCACTTGCACCGCCTGTGAGGCCTCTAACGAGAGACGCCGGTAGGCCTTTAATTCTCGTTGGGGGCGAACGACCTGCGCTAACAGATCCTGTCCATACACCTGAACGACTTCATCGCCAGCACGGTGCCCCACATTACGAACAACACCAGTGATACGGATTTCCCCATCGGTAGCTACAGACTCTGACTCAAGCTGAAAATCTTCGTACACGAATTGAGTGTAACTTAAACCATGTCCAAAAGGATAAACTGCGCCGAAATCTTGTTGAATTGGCGAACCACAAGACTTAAAGTGAAGATTATAGGCATAAGGCATTGCTCCCGCGCTTTTGGGAAACGAAATTGGAAGTTTTCCGCCGGGGTTTCCGTCGCCAAAAATTAAATGAACCAGAGCATCGGCTCCTTCTTGCCCCGGTAACCACGCTTCTAAAATCGCGTTAGCTTTTTTTCCGGCTTCACCTAGGTCATAGGGTCTACCATTCAACAAAACAATGGTCAAAGGTTTTTTAAGTGCTAAAAGAGCTTCTAATAACTTTTGCTGGACTCCCGGCAAGGTTAACGACGACGCATCAGACCCTTCGCCGACGGTTCCACTGAGAAACAATCCCGAAAGATCCCCTAGGCAAACCACAAGCTGTCCAGCTTCCTGGCCTGCTTTTACGGCTTCAGAAATTTGACTTTCATCATAGCTGATATACGACTCCCGTTGTCCCTGCGCCATAGCAGGGTCACCGGGAAAAACTGGGGCAGAATCTGGTCTTCTAGACAGAATATCACAGCCACGTGCATACAAAACTCGTTCCTCTCCCAATCGTTCCACAAAAGCTTTACGTAGCGTTTTAATGGCTGGGGGAGCTGCTTTCTGCGAATGCAAGGAGGCGATCAAATGCACAGGAAATGAATAACCACTAAAAAAAGCCAAAGGTTCGTCTGCCAAGGGACCAATGACAGCGATCTTGTGCGTTCCCGCTAGCGGTAGCATCCCGTCATTGGACAACAAAACCATCGATTCCACTGCTGATTGAAACGCAAGCGATTTATGTTCTGAGGTATTTAAACATAACGCTTCATCAGAAACATAGGGATGCTCAAAAAGTCCCAAGCGAAATTTTTCCGTTAACACACGCTGAACTACAGCATCGACCTCACTCACGGTAAGAAGATCTTGATCTAAAGCCGTCCGAATGCCCTCGGCGTAGACAGTTGTTCCAGGCAATTCCATGTCCATGCCAGCCTTAAGAGCTAAAGCACTGGCTTGGCCAAAATCAGAGGCGACCCGATGATC
This sequence comes from bacterium, assembly GCA_021781625.1. The sequence goes on along the minus strand of JAJXWL010000003.1, from coordinate 8,011 downwards.
ATTTTTTAACTGGGCAATCGCTTCATAATCCGAAACGATCAGCCCCTCAAAACCCCACTTTTCACGTAAAAGTGTTTTCATCAGGGGCACAGACGAAGAACACGGTTCACCATCAATATCATGGTAGGCAGGCATTACGGACCCAGCGTTGCCGAGTTTTACTGCCATCTCAAAGGGCAACAAAAACACATCCATCAATTCACGAGGCCCTATATGAACTGGCGCATGATTTCGCCCGCCTTCGCTAAATGAATGACCAACAAAATGTTTAAGGGTAGCCAGCAGTTGACGGTCTTTTCCTTGGAACCCTTGAACGTAAGCTAAAGCAGAGGTCCCCACGAGGTACGGATCTTCACCCATCGTTTCTTCCACTCGGCCCCAACGCGCATCACGGGCGACGTCAAGGACAGGGGCTAAGCCTTGGCGAGACCCTGTCGAAGCTAATTCTCTTCCAATAGCAGAAGCAATTTTTTTAATCAAATCAGGGTTCCAAAGAGACCCATAGTTGATTCCTGCTGGAAAAAGTGTTGCCCCTTGAGCCATCAAGCCCGCTAAGCATTCTTCGTGCGGAAGGGCTGGTATTCCCAAACGGGTTTCTTCCCTAAAAAATTTTTGCAGGTTGTTTAACGCTCGAACGCCTTCTCGAGGTTCAACAGGCTGTGACCCTAAAGGACGAGAAATTTGACCAATTCCCAAAGGAAACAACTGGCGAACATCGGGACGGGGCTTAGACTCCGCTGAAAAAGACTTTAAAACAAAATGATCCTGACCAAGATAATCAAGCCAAACGGAACACAATTGTGCAATTTTTTCATCTAAAGTCATCACCGCCAAAAGCTCAAAACTTCTTTTAGAGGGTGATAACTTAGAATCTAGCCAGGCCGCTTTATTTAAAACCAATTTCAACATCTCCCCTACAACAATCTATTCTTTTACGCCGCCCATGGTAAGTCCATTTAAGATATACCGTGAGAACAAGGCAAAGATCAATAATAAGGGAAGGACCGTCAGGCCTATCCCTAAATAGACGACACCAAAATCGGTTTTATAGGCCGTTGAATTTAACTGTGAAATCAACAGTGGCAACGTCAAATGGCTAGGACTATACAAAATAATCAAAGGCTGTAAGAAATTGTTCCAACTACCAACAAAAGCAAAAATGCCCATCGTCGCCAAGGCAGGAACCATTAAGGGCAAGGCAATTCGATGAAAAGTATAGAGTTCCTTCGCGCCATCGATTTGTGCTGCCTCATAAAAATCGCGAGGTATTCCACCCTTAATATATTGGTGAAGAAAGAACACGGTGACCGAAGCTGCCCCTGCTGGTAGGATAAGTGCTAAGTAGTTGTCAATCAAATGCAGATTAAGCATCAACTCATAGAAACCAATAATTCCCAAAGTATTAGGAATCATAATAACGACTAAGACCAATCCCCATAACAGTTTTTTAAACCGAAAATCATAAATTGCAAAACCCCAGGCTGTCAACGCCGAAATGTAAAGTGTCAAAGCCGTGGCTCCGACAGAGATTATAACCGTATTGATAAAGCCTTGAAACAAATTGACCTTTGTAATCAAGTTCATGAAGTTTTGGATGAGGTAGGTTCCAGGTATAAAAGAAACTCCTTGGTTAATGGCTACAGAGGCTCGTGTACCATTTACCAACATCATGTAAAACGGAATGACGCAGATGATCGTTAAAAAACCAAGATAAACGTACGATAAAATCGTGCCGAGCGAGGACCTTCGTTGATTTAGTATCATGATCAAGCCACTCCTTGTTCTTGACGTCGCATCGAGCGAAAGTATAACGCCGAGAAAATTGCAATTAGTAGGAATTGAATATATGACAACGCCGCCGCGTACCCATATTGGTTATTGGTAAAGGCTTGATCATAGGTGTAAATCATTGCTGTCAGCATAGAGTATTCAGGACCAGCTGAACCGGGTGGAGTTGTAATGACAAACGGAATATCAAAAATCTGCATGCCACCAATTAGTGAAGTAATAACAATATACACCATTATTGGTCTCAATAGCGGTAAAGTAACTTTGAAAAAGGTCTTTGAAGTGGATGCACCATCCACCCAGGCGGCTTCTAATAGTGCTTGAGGAATACTCGTCAAGCCAGCCATAATAATGATCATTGTGTTGCCAAACCACATCCAAGTCTGGATTCCTGAAATGAGCAATTGAAAAAGCGTTCCTGAAGAACCTGTCCAGTTGATATAGGCAGCTTTATTCGCGCCAAAAATCAACTGGTTAACGGCACCATACTGCCAATCCATCAAGAGCGCAAAAAGGATGGCTATTGACGCTGCCGTCACAAGATTAGGAAAATAAAATACTGCCCTAAAAACACCTACACCCTTAATACGAAGACGAACATTTGTCAAAATGACTGCCGTTAAAAAGGCTAAACCTAGCTGTGAAACGATATTAGGAAGCCAGATTCTCCAAGTATTGATGTAGGCCATTAAAAATCTGGCACTATCACCCCACAAATCCTTAGAAAATAGTCTTTCATAATTGGCAAATCCAATCCATTTAGGATTTTTAAAGCCATCAAAACTCGTAAAGCTCAAATACAATGAATAGAAAATCGGATAAACCTGGAAGACAAGAAAGAAAACAAAAAACGGAAGGATAAACCAGTAGCCGTTCTTGCCTTGCTGCTCAGCAGAAGTTTTCCTCTGCATTTCAAACTCCTTAAAAAGGCCGCCTTTCGGCGGCCTCAACATGTGATCGTTAGTACTTCAGATCGGGGAAAGCGTTCTTGAAGTCTGAAATGACTCGTTCTTTGACGGCCTGAACGTTGGGAAGTTTTCCATCCAGGTAATCATTGACCGCGTTCTGATAGAAGGCATTGCCCTGCTGGTCATAGGGTGTAATCAGATTACCGTTGATCTTGCCAACCTGATCGTCAAAGTAAGCGTAGTGCTTTTGTCCGTCCAAGTACGGTGAGGTCAACGTATCTTTTAAGGAATTGACTACAGAAATGCTGGAAACAAAGTCACCGGCATGTTTCGACTTGGTCGCCCACCAGGTCAAGGTGTCGTGGTTCAAGGTAACAAACTTCACAAATTCCCAAGCGAGTTGCTTTTGGGTGGATTTTGGATTGATACCAAGCCATGTACCGCCCCAGAAGTAAGAAGCCGGACCAGAAGCAGCACCCCAGTCGCCAGAAGCATCAGGAGCATTCTTTTCTAGAACGTAGGTCAAACCCCAGGTCGGAAGCATATACAAGAAGACATTGCCATTTTTCTTCATTCCGTTGAACCAGGGAGGTGACCACTGTCCTGCCTTGGCATCCAGACCATCGGTGCGGATCTTTTTGGCAATTTCTGCCGCTTTGTTCAACACGTCGTCGTAGTAGAACTGACCATTTTCTACCCAACCATGTTGGCGGTTGGCATAGAAGGGATTAAACAAATCTGCAATCGAGCTAATCAAGAACACTTTACCGTTGGATTCTTTCTTGAGCTTTTCACCAACTTTGACGACGTCGTCCCAAGTGGCAAGCATTTTGCTTATTGCTGCCGGATCATCGGTACCCAAATACTTCTTCGCAATATCGCGTTTGAAGAAGTATGCTCCAGGAGTTGCCTGGTACGATAACCCACGGACATTTCCTTCAGCATCGGTGCCTACTTGTGCGACATACGGGAATACATCCGAGGTATCAACATTAAACGGTGCTTTCGAAAGATTGGCCCACAGGTGATTATCAACCAAATCCTTAACGAAGCCAGCTTCTCCCGTAAAGACATCGGGAGCATCAACACCACTGCGCAAAACCGGTTTCAGTTTTGCCAAATACTGCTCATTGGGGACAATGGTATATTCTACCTTTAACCCAGGGTGGGCAGCTTTGAACCGGTCGATGAACTCTTGAAGTTCGTCTGTAAACGACCAAACTTTCAACGTTTGACCGGTGTAGATATCCGCTGGCTTCTGAGCGCACGAGCCTAAGAGCAACGCCGACGCCGCGACAAGAACTACACTGATTTTCTTAAACATGCAGTTCCTCCTTTTAAAATTTTGAAGACCAGGACTCCTTGTTGGTCTTCATGGTTAAAAGGCTACTCCATGTTTTCAGAGTACGACATTAGCGATATTGAGTAATTTTACCTAGGTAAACTTACCTATCTCTATGCTGAATCCATTTTACGGCATAGCGTCTGAGTTCACTGGTACTCGGCATTTTTAGCTTGTCTTTGATATGATCATAGTGGGCGTTGACCGTTTTAACCGACAAGGTCAGTAATTTGGCAATATCAACGGCACCATAGCCTTGTCCCATGAGGTCAAGGACTTCTAACTCACGATCACTAAGAACATCTGTCGAAATGGCTTCATTTTCGTCGCGGTGCAAAAAGACCATTTCTAGCAACCGATCACGCATCACCGCCGAAACGTAGATTTTTCCGTTCAAGACCGTTTGTACAGCCTCGAGAATTAACGACGCAGGCTCTTGCTTCATCACATAGCCCATGGCTCCCGCTTTCAACGCCCGGGACGCATAGACCACTTCATCATGCATCGAAATGATCAGAATTTTGACCGTGGGGTACGACTGACGCATCTGTCTGACCAAATCGAGTCCGCTTTGGTTTTGTAACGAAATGTCAATGAGGGCAATGTCGGGAACAAAGGTATTTAAACGTTCGAGAGCTTCAATAATAGATCCCGCCTCACAGCGCACATTGTATTGCTCTTGAGTTTGAATTAGGGCAACCAAACCCTGACGAAAAATCGGGTGATCATCGACAACCAAAAATGATATAGGTGTCAAAAGTTTTCTCCTCCTGAAGCTTCCGCAAACCAACACGAAACCTTCGTACCAGGATTCATGCTTTCTAAGTTTAAAACAGCACGGGCTTTCTCGGCTCGATAGCGCATGATTCGCATTCCCATTCCATCGCCACCGACTTTGGCCGGAATCCCACAACCATAATCCCGAACCTCGGCGATCCACCCTGGAATTGCAGATTTTCTGCGTTTCACTGTTTTTGTGCGGACATTGGCATAGAGTTTAACCTCAATTTTCGGTGAGCGGGAATGTTTTACCGAATTTTGCAAGGCTTCTTGAAGAATTCGGTAGATTTGCAAAGCACGGTCTTTATCATCGAGCGAAAACTCAGAATCAGCCTCGAGAGTAATTTCGACGTTGCTGGAATGGCGAGCAGAAATCACCAAAGCCTCAAGAGCCCCTAGCAAGCCTTGTTCTTCAAACCCCATGGGCAAAAGGCCACGAGCAATCTGCTTTACCCTAACAATAGAATCTGACAAAAGGGTTTGAATTCGGTCAAGGACTTCAGGAGAATCAGACGTCAAGCGCCCCGAGGATTTGACAGCCGAAAACATAAGCAGAATGCCAGCCAAGTGCTGACACAGATCATCATGAAGATCCTGTCCAATCGACTCCATGGTTCGATTAGAAATTTGTGTCACCTCTTGTTCAAGAAACTTTCTGCGGTCGACTTCTTTGACCAATTCTTGATTAGCGCGGGTGAGTTCTTGGGTTCGACGGGCTACATCCAGCTCTAGGCGTCTTTCATGCGTTTGAACTTTTTCGAGCAGTAAAAGGCTAGCCATAGCACTAGCGACACTTTCTTTAATCGAGTCATACGTTGAAGCATCGATAAGCCCCCCCGGCAAAACCATATACCCCAAAATCTCGTCTTGAAAAACTAAAGGCTCAAGAACCCAACATTCTTGCCGCCAAAGAATGTCGGGCGGTAAAATATCATTACTGTGAAAACGAATAGGCTTGTTGGGGAGAATTTGCGAGTCGTCTAAGCTCATCCAGAGGCGTGACCAACCGTTTGGGATATCTTTTCCGTCGACCCTTACCAAAAATCCTCGGTAAAAACCTAGATCGTGCAATCCTTTTGCTAACTCTCGAATCATAGAGTTCATCTCAAAAGCCGCAATAAGCGACGAACCAATTGATCGTAAAGTAGCGTAGCGACGTGAAGCTTGAATCCGACGCTCGGCCTGAGACCTTGTTTCCGCTTTGGCTATTAAGTCACGAGCTGACTCAAAAAGAAACTCGTCAAACACTAAATCCCAACTTTCTTCTTCACGAAGTTTGGAACGAATGGCGGTTAAGTAGTCTTGCCAACGCTCCAAACTGCGTCGTTGAACGACACTGTCAAGTAAATTTTGATTGAGGCGTTTTAAAAAAAGATGGTCATTTCCGCTGATGGCCAACCGTAGCAATTCCTCAACCAAGTGCCGATCGAGTTTACTAATATCTTCCCATTTGACATGATTTTCCGGTGAAAAACTTTGCCGAGGAAGACAGCCGCACGATTCACGAATGACCGCATGACACAAAAGATGGTGACCAACGGGGTCACGAGCTTGCAAGATGTCGTAAAGAATATCAACAGCCGAGACACCTAGCTCAAACAGGGGCTGCCGGACCGAAGTAAGCGGTGGGGTAAGGTAGGTCCCTTCTTCGATATCATCAAACCCGACAACGGCCACTTCTTGCGGCACTTTCACGCCAACTCGCTGAAGTTCTTCAATGGCGCCGATGGCTGTACGGTCATTCATGCAGAACAACGAATCGAACGGTATCTGTCGATTGAGCAAAGTTTTCACGCCTTCGACCCCAGAACCTTGCAGAAAACTTCCCGGTACTACTAGGCGAGGATCAGGGACGACACCAAAACTCTTCAAAGCCGTTAAGAGCGAAGATTTTCGCTCCTCTGCTTCGCCATGACCGGCGGGACCCGAGATGATGGCCATACGACGCCGTCCATGCCCTAGCACCAAATGCTTGACTAAATCTTCAATTCCTCGCGCTCCATCGACGACTAGACTCGGAATCCCAGGCACTTTCAGCCCCAGAGAAACTCGGGGAATTCCTAGCGGACTTTGAAGAAACTTTAGCACTTTGTGCGTATCGATAAAGGTCGAGATAGCTGCCGTAAGAACAACGACACCATCAATTTGATGGGAATCAGCCAAACTATAAATCGTATTGGCCGTCGCTTCAAAGCCAATCGGGGACTCAATCCGCGAGCCTAAAATCGAAAGTACCCCAATATCAAATTGTGCGGCACGAGATTCTACCCCTTTCCAAATCGCGGTCTGATAATCGTCATCGAGTTCGGCCGCCAGCATGGCGATGGTCAAGCGGCGTTGCAGTTTAGGGCTCATAGGCAAATTCTTTCATAATGGCGACACTTGAGCTACTACCAATCCTGCTCGCCCCCGCGTCAAGCATCGCTAAACAAGTGGCAAGCGAGCGAATACCTCCCGACGCTTTAACTTGCATACGGGGTGAAACCGACGATCGCATGAGTTGTACATGCTCTGGGGTGGCGCCGCTTTTTCCCCAGCCCGTCGACGTTTTGACCATAAAGGCACCGGCGCTTTCGCTAAGCTGGCAGGCTTTTACAATTTCTATATCAGTCAAATAACAGGTCTCGAGAATTACCTTTACCGGGACGCCGGCTGCTTCACAGACAGCCTGAATTTCTGCCTCAAGCTCAGCCCAGCGTTGGTCTTTAACCCACCCGAGATTCAGCACCATATCAATTTCGCAGGCTCCGTCTTCGATAGCTTGACGAGCTTGAGCTTGTTTCGTCCTGGTCGTATCCGCTCCCAAGGGAAAGCCCGCTACCGTGCACACCCCTACGGCCGTACCTTTTAAAAGCCGACTAGCCTCGAGAACGTAACTAGGATTGATGCAAACCGTCGCGAAGCGCCATTCTGCGGCTTCAAGACACAAGTGGCGAATAGCTTCTTGTGTCGCCAAGGGATTCAACAGCGTATGGTCAAACGTGGCGCTTAAGTCTTTCTGCGTCATAAGCATTTACTCCCTGCCCTTACCATGATGCGGTAAGTCCGGCTTTTCCTCAACAGAAATTGAGAAATTTTCGTCACGAGGGCTGAGGTTTTTCTCAGGGGTTGACGGAATAATCCGAAAATATCGTTATGAAACCGTTCAGGCTCCTGTTGCCCTTTTTGGCCTTGTTAGTCTTTTCTTGTGCCA
>JAJXWL010000068.1:4709-8393 GCA_021781625.1 bacterium | reverse complement strand
AAAAGTCTCGATTTGTGGGCGGGCGTACAGACTTTTGACCGAAAGGGCAGGGTTTGCCCCCGAGGACATCATTTTTGATCCGAATATCTTTGCCATTGGGACGGGGATTGAAGAGCATGCCAATTATGCCGTGGATTTCATACGTGCCGTCGAACAAATCAAGAAAACCCTGCCCCGTGCCAAAATCTCGGGCGGGGTCAGCAATGTCAGCTTCAGCTTTAGGGGGAACAACCCGCTCCGCGAGGCCATTCATGCGGTATTTTTGTATTACGCCGTCAAAGCTGGACTGACCATGGGGATCGTGAATGCTGGGGTCCTTCCCGTGTATGATGATATTGACCCCGAACTTCGAGAACTTGTCGAAGACCTAGTTTTGAACCGTCGTCCTGACGCAACAGAACGGCTCTTGGACCACGCAGATCGGTTTACCTCTACCGAAGCTCGTGGCGAAGATCTGGCGTGGCGTCAGGCCCCCGTGCGAGAGCGTCTCAGTCATGCTTTGGTTAAAGGTTGGCCAGCTTGGATAGAAGAGGATGTGGAAGAAGCTCGTCAAGGCTTTTCACGTGCTATTGAGGTCATCGAAGGCCCTCTCATGGACGGGATGAACATTGTCGGTGACCTTTTTGGCTCGGGGAAAATGTTTCTTCCTCAGGTTGTGAAATCAGCACGGGTAATGAAACAGGCCGTAGCCGTTTTATTGCCCTATATTGAAGCCGAAAAGTCAGGAACCGGTTCGGTAAAAGGCCGTATCGTCATGGCCACTGTCAAAGGCGACGTGCATGATATTGGGAAGAATATCGTGGGGGTGGTCTTCGGTTGCAACAATTACGAGGTCATAGATTTAGGTGTCATGGTTCCTTGTGAAGAGATTTTAAAAACAGCCCGCGAACAGAAGGCGAATGCCATAGGGCTGTCAGGTTTGATTACCCCCAGTTTAGAAGAAATGGTTCATGTCGCCGAAGAGATGGAGAGGCAAGGGTTTACCCTCCCTTTACTGATTGGAGGAGCGACAACCAGTAAAGTTCATACAGCAGTAAAAATTGCCCCTCGGTATTCGGGACCGGTGGTGCATGTCAAAGATGCTTCTTTGGCCGTAACAGTCTTACAAAAATTATTATCGCCGGAACATCGTCCTGGTTTTGAAGCCGAAATCCGCGCAGATTATGAAAAAGTACGCCAAGATAAACTCGGGAGAACCTCGCAGAAAGAGTTTTTATCCCTGGCAGAGGCTCGGGCCCTACGGTTTGACGGTGGTTGGCAAAACGGCTATAAGCCTCCTGTTCCTGCTTGGACGGGTGTGCGTCACTGGCGCGAGATTCCCCTGGGTCAGTTAGAGGCTTTGATTGACTGGACCTTCTTTTTTGTGGCCTGGCAAATGCCCGAAATGTATCCAGAAATTTTAACCCATGAAAAGTACGGCACGGAAGCCAAACGCTTATACGCAGAGGCTCGCGCCATGCTGGCCGACCTCGTCGGGAACAAACGGTTAGAAGCTCGAGCTGGGGTTTTTATCAAACCCGCCACCTCTGTAGGCGATGATATTCTGATTTGGAAGGATGAATCGCGCCAAGGAGAACCAGAAGCTCGACTAGCAACATTAAGACAGCAACGAAAGAAAGAAAAAACCGATGTCTATTTTGCTCTGTCAGATTATATTGCCCCAGCTGATTCGAAGATACCCGATTGGGTAAGTGGTTTAGTTACCGCAGTGTTTGGTGCGGAGGAATTAGCCAAAAACTTTGAGTCGAAGGGTGATGACTACCGTGCCATCATGGTCAAGATTTTGGCAGACCGCCTAGCTGAAGCGGCGGCAGAATGGGTGCACCGAGAAATTCGCAAGCAGTTGTGGGGCTATGCTCCCGAAGAAAACTTGCCTATCGCGGATGTTTTGGCCGTCCGCTATCAAGGGATTCGACCGGCGCCTGGTTACCCCAGCTTACCCAACCACCAAGATAAAGAGCTCTTATTCCAGTTGGTGCGAGCTTCAGACTTAGGGATTCGCTTAACAGAAAGCTGGATGATGGTTCCCGCCGCCGCCGTGAGTGCCTTTGTATTCAGTCATCCAGGTTCGACCTATTGGGCTTTAGGAAGAATCGCTCCCGACCAGCTACAAGACTGGGCTTCCCGTCAAGGCTTGTCCAAGGAAGAAGCCGAAAGACTTTTATCGGCAGTTTTAGAATAGATCACCGAGGTTTTTGACTAGGTAGTTTGACAGATTAGGTTGTTCCGGTTCGAGAAGTACTATCTAGCCAAAAGGTGGCTGGCCCGTCATTGAGGCTGGCCACTTTCATATCCGCTTGAAATTCGCCCGTCGCCAGTGAGGGATGGTGAGAACGAAAGGTATCCAGAATGTGTGGCCACCAGGCCCTGGCTTGCTCCACCGGCATGGCGGCGTCAAAACCGGGGCGCTGACCTTTTCGGACCTCAGCCGTTAACGTAAATTGACTCACCAGTAAGAGCCCTCGTTCCCCCAGGGGAAGGTTCATTTTTCCTTGTTCGTCGGTAAAAATCCTCAATCCGAGAATTTTTCGAACCATCCAAGCTAAGTCGGCCTCTTGGTCCCCTTTTTCTAAGCCGAGGTAAACTAAAAGACCATAAGAGATGGCTCCTACGACGGTTGCGTTGATCGTCACGGACGCCTCACTCACACGTTGAACTACAGCTTTCATTATATTCCTTCTTTCTCCAAGGTATTTCATCTGACTTTCTTTGTCACGGACTAGACTTTCAAGGACAAGAGGTCCTTGTTTTACCCTCGACCTTTCTGATAGGTTAAAGAGGTGAAGTTAATGCTGCAAATCGGGTTGGTATTTGCCATCTGCCTCCTGGGACAGCTGGTTTCGGTGCTTATCCCTGTACCGATACCCGGCAGCGTGATCAGTATGGTGCTGTTATTTCTCCTTTTGTATTTCAAGGCCGTCCATGTGGACCGGATTCGTCAAAAGGCAGATTTTTTACTCAAAAACATGGCCTTCTTTTTTGTTCCCGCCGGCGTGGGGATTATCTCTCAGTTCACCGAAATTCGGGAACATCTGGTGGCTTTGTTGGGGGTAGTGGTCCTGACGACGTTCTTAACCTTCGGCTCAACGGCTTTAACCGTGCAGGGTGTTATGAAACTGCAAAGTTGGAGTCACAAACGAAGGCGAAAGCACAAGGTGGCGCCATGAATTTCAGGGTAAGAAAATGAATGAAGTGGTTTCCTCCCCCTTTTTCGGAATAACGCTCTCGATTTTAGCTTTTGAAATCGGCCTTTGGGTTGAGCAAAAAACTAAGTTAGCCTTAGCAAACCCGCTTCTTATCGCCGTGGTTTTATGTATTGCCGTTCTAGAACTTTTTCATATTCCTTTAGCGAGTTTTAATGCGGGGGGCTCGGTCATCTCGGTGTTTTTAGGACCGGCTACGGCAGTGTTAGCTTTGTCAATTTATACTCAGTTGTCTCGTTTGAAAAAGTTTTTTTTGCCTGTATTAGCCGGAACGGTGGTAGGTTCGCTGGTTTCGGTCAGTTCTGCCTATTTTTTAAGTCGATGGTTTGGCCTCGACCGAGTTTTAACCGATTCTTTGCTGGTAAAGTCGGTCTCTACCCCCTTTGCCATGGCAATTTCCCCTAACATTGGGGGCATCCCCGCAGTCACGGTAGCTGCAGTGGTCCTAACGGGGATTTTAGGCGCCGTTTGGGCTCCGGCT
>JAJXWL010000068.1:0-4699 GCA_021781625.1 bacterium | reverse complement strand
GTAGCAATTGGGACCTCAAGTCACGCGGTGGGAACGTCTAAAGCCATCACGTTAGGTGAAGTTGAGGGGGCCATGAGCGGCATCGCTTTGGCCATGGCCGGCCTCGTGACAGTCCTGATCTCGCTGTTTTTGCCACATCCAGGTCACTAAATCCTAGTACCTGTCACTAAATCCTAGTACCTGTCACTAAATCCTAGTACCTTAAGTCCAGGTCACTTAGCCCAAAAAGGTTCCGGCTTCAAGTTCCTGAAAGGCTTGTACTAGTTCATCCCGTGAATTCATGACGATGGGGCCATGCCAAGCCACGGGTTCCCCTAGGGCCAAACCCGAGCAAAGTAAAAACCGAAAGGGGTGATCTTTTTCAGCACGTAACCGTAAACGGTTTCCGTCTGTAAAAAAAACGAGGGATTCATTGGTCATGACCTCTCCGGACCCAAAACGTCCTTGACCATCTATGACGTAGGCAAAGGCATTCTTCCCAGCAGGGATGGTGTGCCAGACATCCGCGCCGGGGGCTAGGGTGACGTCCAAATAATCAGGTTCGGTCATAATGTCTTCTACAGGCCCTTCGACGGTATCCCAGCGACCGCAGATAACCCGAATTCGCGAGCCATCTTCTAAGGTTTTCATGGGAATTGCTGACGATGAGACTTCTTGGTAACGCGGTTTCATAAGTTTATTCTTGGCAGGAAGATTGGCCCAGAGCTGAAAACCCTCTAGTTCTCCATCCCCAGCCCCCTGGGGCATTTCTTGATGAATGATACCTCGGCCGGCTGTCATCCACTGAACATCTCCGGCGCTTATGACACCTTTGTTCCCCATGCTGTCTTGGTGTTCAACCTGACCTTTCAGGATGTAGGTGATGGTTTCAATCCCTCGATGGGGGTGCCAAGGAAAACCTTTTTGATAATCAGACGGTTTCTTTCCACGAAAATCATCGAAAAGGAGAAAAGGGTCTGCTTCGCTGGGATCACCAAAGCCTATTGCCCGCTTTAAGTGAACACCGGCGCCTTCCATCACGGGTTTGCTTTTTCTCCAGGAACGTATTTCTCGGTCCATAGGTACCTCCTTGGACTAAGTCTAAAAATAGGACTAAGTTTAAAAATACAAAGAGTTCGGCTGTTGGGCTAGTTTTTGAATCAGGAAGGCAAGTGTTTGAATTGTTCGTTGAAATCTTCCCATTCTTTTTGCCAGAACAGGGCCGTGCCCCAATCGGGGAATTGACGACTAAAACCTTCATCGTACCGTTGTCGGGCACACCAGGCTAAAAAGTAGAGCATCCGAAGAAAACGTAAGGGCTCAACGAGCTTCCACCACTGGCGGTCAAAGGGTTTCCAGATTTCATAACCGCGGGCCAAAGCCTCGGCTTCTTCTGGGCAGTTTTCCCAACGGTCGGGCAACAGCATCCACAGATCCTGAATGGGAGGTCCGGTCAACATATCATCAAAATCGATCAGCAGTAATCCTTCGCCAGGACGGTCCAGGATGTTTCCTCGATGAAGATCACCATGCAAGCGATGCTTAAACGCAGAGTCTAGAGAAGGTTCGATGCTATTGAGAGCCTGGTCGATCAGTTCAAAAAAAGGGCCTTTGAGATTCTGTGGGACAAGATTAGCTTCCCATAATTCCTTGGCGAGTTGGTCCCCAGCTCCCGAGGCTGTCAGCTCAAGACGTTGTGGACAGCTGCGGAGAGCGGCTGCCGCATGTAGACGTCCCACCAAGGACCCAATGCGTTCTAAATCGGTTAAACTTTCCCCCTCAAAGGTTCGGCCCGCTTTGAGAGGGAAAACAGCCCAGTAATACGGGGCTTCATAACTCAAGGTTTGTCCTTTAAGGTTGGGCAGGGGTAAGGCCAAGGGTAAACCGGCCTCACCAGCGTCAGATAAAAAGAGGTGCTCTTCGGCAAGAGCTTCGGGTGACCAGCGCCCCGGACGGTAAAACTTAAGAATCCAGCGGTTACCTTGGGTGTCGTTGAGGCCATAAACACGGTTAACATAACTATTAAACGGCCTGAGAGCGGCTTCAGCATCGATTTTATAATGGTGAAACAAAGAATTGAGGATAAAATCTGGACTTAAGTTTTGAAAATCGGGAAGGGGATTCATTGTTGGAGTTGAGGAATTTCGAAACGAAAGACGGAACCTTTGCCGAGTTCACTTTTTGCAGAAACTCTGCCGCCGTGTTGTGAGACAAACTCTTGGACAAGGCGTAAACCGAGACCCGTTCCCCGTTCCCCGTGTAAGCCTGGTCGCTGAGGTCGATCTTTCGTGCTGAAGAGTTTGGCGAGGGACTCTTGATCCATTCCCACTCCCGAGTCTTCCACTTCGCAAACAAACCATAGATTCTTGAAAAAACAGCGAAGGTGAACCGTGCTCTTCTCGGGAGAATATTTTATGGCATTCGAAATGAGGTTTCGAAGAACTGTGCTCATCATATCGGCATCACAGGTGACGATGGTATGAGGAGGAATATCGATTTTGAAAATCACCTCTGCCGCACGAGCTTGGTCCTGCCACAAACTGAGGACAGCATCCACTAAATCTTGCCAATCGTGAGGCAACGGGTGAAAGGGTACTCGACCTTGTCGTCGCGAGGTCCACAGTAATAGATTTTCTAGCAATGCAAAAATGTTTTCAGAGGTTTGTCGCAAGGACCTCAGAAAGTCTTTTTGCTCTTGTTGAGGCATAGTATGGCAATGACTTTCAAAAAACGCGAGGCCTTCATTGAGACCACCAACGGGCCCTCGCAAATCATGACCAATTAAAGAAAAAAGAAGTTCTTGATTCTGAACATTGTCGAGGAGTTCTTCTTCACGGCGACGGGAACAGATTTGAAAATAAATAACGAGAACGATGAATATCGTGACAATCGTCAACGCCGACATGAGATGCGAGAAGCGCATTACGGGAACAGAAAAGGAGGGAAAACCAGCTTCTGGTAAGAAAAAATTACTCCAGACAAATAAGGCGATGTTGAGGGAACTTAGGGTGTACATTCCCGCCCGTTGTCGTGAGGAAAGTAAAAGAAATGGTAGGTAGGCAAAAATCAAGAAGAAGGTTTGAAGACCCAGCAGGGGGCCAAAATGAAAAAACACAGCGATGAAGATTTGTCCGCTGGAAGCAATACAAAGGGCGAGAGCCGCGGGCGTTTTCCAACTTTGCCGAACCAAACGCCAAACCAGAAAATACAAAACCATCAAAACAAAATTCAAGCCAATAAAAATAAGCCAGGCAGGAGTCCTTAAGAAAAACTCCATGGGAAAGAATACCAAAGTGGACAAACCGGCAATGAGATATCCTAGTCTAACCAGCTCAAAAGCACTTTTTTCCTGGTGGTTGGTCATCTTCCTCACTCGTTTTTAGGAACCGTGTCGATTTTCGGTTCTTTCTTAGGTTTGTCTTTCCATAATTTGATCAGGAGAATGGCGACTAAAAGTACCCCTAAGAGGATCAAGGCCCAAGAAATCTCTTTGAAATATTTATGGAAAAGCTCTTTGACGTGCTGTGTCCCATACGCCAAAGAAAGGTAATAACTGGAAAGGGCAAGAAAGGTATTCCACAAACCAGCCCCTAGAAAGGTGAAAAGCCAAAAACGGCGGAGGGGCATTTTGGCTAAGCCTGCGGCGATGGAGAGTAAATGCCTTACTGCAGGAATGAGCCGTCCAAAGAAGGTGGCACTTCTTCCGTATTTGTTGAAAAAAGCTTCCGCATGGTCCACGGAACGTTCATGAATAAAAAGCAGATGGGCAACTTTGGTACGGCTCAAGGCATGCACGGCTGGACGTCCCAAAAGTTTGGCGAGAAAATAGTTCAAACTTGCTCCGACTAGACTCCCTAAGGTTCCAATAAGGAGAATTCCTACAATATTCATTTGCCCAGTGTCCGCCGCAATGAAGGCGGCTGGAGGGAGAATCATTTCTGAAGGAAGAGGCAAGAAGGTAGATTCCATCACCATAAGGAGAAAAACCGTCAGGTAGTTTAAGTTGGCGTTGTACCAGTCAATTAGGATTCGAATGAATTCCATAAGCTCCTCAGTTGAAGAAATCCGTTTCGTTTATACTTTCGGCAGATTTAGACTCTTGGGGAAGTCCCTTGCCTTGGTTTCTTTCGGCAAAGAGTTTATTATCCCAACAAAATTCTTCTATCCAACGGTTTAACAGGGGCTGATCTTGCTTCCAGCGTTGGAAAAAATCCTGAGCCGTATAGCCAGCTGAGACTTCCGTGTTGTCCGGAAGGTTCCCCTTTTGGTTCGCTTGCCAGGCTAAGTTTAGACTTTGATTCAAACTTAAGGTAGACAGTAAAGGGCTTTGAACTTGCAAAAGTGGGCCCACAACCAAACTCTTTTCATGCTCCGCAGCCTCTAGAGTACTAATGGTACCTGATACCTCTTGGGACTTCCATAAATTGAGGATAACGGAGCCTTCTCGGGATAAACGGTCTTCGGCACGAGTCAGTTGGCCTAGCTCGAGCAAATATTGTCGAGCTAGTTCAGGGAACGAGCTGGCAGACTGTTTTTGAGCCTGCTGGTCTCTGTCCTGTTGCCAAGTTTTGAGGTAATCCTTGAGTGTGGAGGGATCCACAGAAATCGTTTGAAAACTTCTCCCCTGCAGTTCAAGTCCTGAGCCTGGTTGAGAAAATAGGGTTAGGTCTCTGTAGGTTCCGGTAATTAAGCCATCCAGCGAGACGGCTAAAAGGTTTTC
>JAJXWL010000067.1 GCA_021781625.1 bacterium | reverse complement strand
GTGAGGTTTCTTTGACATATTGCGCTTTAGCTTTGTAGAAGCCGGTGGAGTACAGAAGTTTTTCGAGACTGGGGAGAGGGGCGGCTGCCAAAGCTGAGGGGGTAGGGTAGGCCCGAAAGAGACCAGGGGTCACCTCATTCACCATGGCGTCGGTGCACTGTGCCGAAAGAATCACCGCGATCAATAACTCGAAGGGAGTCCGGTAGGTCAAAAACGAAGAGGTATCGGGATACAGCTCTATAAGGATCGAGACGATTTGATTTGTTGCGGGATTGGGTTGACAGTGATCTTCCATGTTCATTATGATGCCCAAGATACGGGTTGTGGTCCAGCGGTCTACGACGCTTGCTTTGGGAGCAAGATTTCGCCGGTTCAAATCCGGCCAACCCGATACATTGGGACCATAGCTCAGCTGGATAGAGCAACGGCCTTCTAAGCCGTAGGTCGCCCGTTCGAGCCGGGCTGGTCTCATCCTTACAGTGTAAGGACTTACGCCTTTGTAGGCTAGATTTTAATAGAGTCAATTATTTTATTAACAATCTCGCTATGCTTGTCTTTTTTTAGTTTTGCAAGATGTCTTAATATCAATTCTGTTTTAATTGTAAAAATCATGGAAGGTACAACATAACTTATTTTATCAAGTGACCCAGATTCAAAATCAGCATTAGTTATCTTAATTCCGTTGCTATGATAATCTTGAGACGTTATTTGACAAACAACAGCACCTTGTACCTTGTCAGTTAGAACAACAGCTTCACATTTTTCTAAAACTAAAACCGGTCGTTTTTTGCTCTCAGCCAGATTACTGAAGGGGAAGGGAACTAAAACAACACTTCCTTTCATAAATTGTTCCAAGCTTCATCTTCTTCTGGTCTCTCCCAGTCCTCAGCTAAAGCTTGTTCTGAAAATAATAGGACGGTATCAATTAAGGAGGATTCCTTGTTTTTGGAATTTTCATTTGAGAAGTTGGGATCAAAAGACTCGAGTTCTTGAATATGGTTCAGTATGGAAAAAGAGTATGTTGTATGGATCATGCTTTGATGATTAAATAGCTCCTTGTTTTTTTTAAAATAATCGTAGGTATTTAAGTCTGGAATGTCTATTGTTTTGAAGCCCTTGCCAGTATTTGTATCTTCAACTAATGAAGTCATTCTAATTTCCTTGAATAGATTCCAACTTATTAATAATGGATGCTAACCAATTATTAATGCTTTTTGCTGTATGCAATGACATAATTATGCTTGAATGAACATCTCTCGCTGCTAATCCATCTAAATCGGGAGGTGTAATATTCGTCTGTTTTGGATCATTATTTTCTGAAAAATATAAAGTTTGCGATTCAGGTAGAATGGGATGTTCTGTAAAAAAGTTTATGACAATTTCACCCTGTAAAGTTACTCCACCTTGAGCCCCATTCACATATTTTACTTGATGATCTTCTGGCTTCTTGAAAATAAACTTAACTTGTCTTTCATTCATTTGTACGCTCCCGTTAAAATCTTGACAAGTAAGAATGCTTTCATTTCTATATTTATCTCACTTTACCATTTGGTCAAGTGAACTTGTCATTATTCGCCATGAAAAATTGCCAGACACGTGGGCTGGTCTCAGGCTGTTCTTAGTATTGCACGGGCTCTTGATCTTGAGTCCGCCACAAAATCCAGGTTGCTACTGTCCTCCAGGGACGCCACGCTTGGGCCCGTTCTGCCAAACGACGAGACGCGTCAGAGTCTTGCGGCCAACCAAAATGCTGGGCCGCCGCTCTGACCAAGGCAATGTCATCCAAAGGTAAAACATCTGGTCGATTCAGGTGGAAGATCAACAGCATTTCTGCGGTCCACCGGCCAATTCCCCTTAGACTAATCAATTCTTGAATCACTTCTTCGTCGCTCTTTTGGGGCCAGAGTTTTGGTTGAACCTTCTGGGTCAGAAAGGCTTGGGCTAGACCTTGTAAGTATTCAGCTTTGCGCGACGAAAGGCCAAAGCTCCGCAAGGTGTCGAGGCTGGCTGTGGCCAGGGTTTCCGGCTGGATTCCCAACCCAGCTTGAAGGCGGTTCCAAATGGCATCCCCAGCTTTGACCGAAATTTGCTGACCCACGATGGCGTTGGCCAAGGTGCGAAAGGCATCGCTGGTGGCGGTCAGGCGTTCTGGGTATTTTTCCAAAAGGACGGCTAAGCCCGAGTCTAAAGATAAGTGTTGAACCGCGTGATCCCAATGTTCCATGAAGAGCAACCTTTCTGCTATAATAACTCATATTAAGAGGATCAGGATGAAAGTAAAGTCTACCACCTCCGCTTCGTCGGATTTTGCCACTCTGTTCGAACAAAGTTTGACCCGAGTCGAAACCTATCAGCCAGGACAGCCCGTCGAGACGACGATATTGTCGCTGTCGAAAGACTACGCGTTTTTGCAGTTGAACGGAAAAAGCGAAGGCATCTTGGCGTTGGATGAGTTAAAAGACAAAGACGGCCAGTTGCGTGCTCGGGTGGGCGACAAGCTCAAAGTGTACTTTTTGCGAGCTGACTCGGGTGAAATGTACTTTACTTCAAAGATCAATGCCGAATCAGCGGGAACAGAACTTCTCGAACGTGCCTTTCAAGAAAAGATACCGGTAGAAGGGTTGGTTGAAAAAGAAATTAAAGGCGGTTACGAGATCAAAATCGGGGCGTTTAAAGCCTTCTGCCCCTATTCCCAGATGGGTTCCCATCGGGTTGAAGATTCCCACGAGGTTGTCGGAAAAGTTTTAACTTTCGAGGTTCAAGAATATAAAGACGAAGGGCGAAAGATTCTCGTCTCGAATCGTGTGCTCCACGAGAAAATTCATCAAAACAAAATTGAAGAGCTGAAAAAGACCCTGCAAGTGGGCATGCTCGTCAAAGGGCCTGTGACGTCGATTCAAAGTTTTGGCGTGTTTGTTGACTTGGGCGGAGTCCAGGCTCTTTTACCGGTCTCAGAAATGGGCCGGACCAAGGTTGAGGACCCCCACAAGCTGTTTACCGTGGGGCAAGTCGTCGAAGCTGCCGTTTTGAAGTTGGATTGGGTGAATGAAAAACTCTCCTTGTCCACTAAGAATTTTACGGCTGACCCTTGGGACAGTGTGACCGCCCGTTACCCTGAAGGCTCTAAACATTCGGGAAAGGTTTCGCGGGTGACCAACTATGGAGCTTTTGTGACCTTAGAACCCGGGTTGGATGGGTTGATCCATGTGTCCGAATTTGTCACCGACAGCCGTTATGCTACAGGCGAAGTCCCCGTCAAAGTGGGCCAGACGGTGTCAGTTCAGGTGTTGTCGGCAGACGTTGCCGGACGGCGGCTGGCGCTTAAGCCTGCTACCACGCAAGAAGAAGACGCCGCAACCGCCAAGTATATGGAAGACACTGAGGGGACTACTTATAATCCTTTCGCGAAGTTGTTGAAGAAAAAGTAGAAAATCAGGTACAACTCCAGCTTATTAAAAACCGTTTTGGGAAACGGGATGAAGGACTCGGCCCCACATTGGGTCAAGTTCCAGATGGAGTCTACCGTCACTGTGCCAGGTTCCCCCGTTGAGCGCGTCCTCCCATACAGTTCCTTGGGGGGCCTCGACGATAATTTCTTTTCTTTCTGTTTCCGCGTTGATAGCGACTAAGGCCCTGTGGCCTTGGTTGTCTCTTCGCCAAAAGGCAAATTGATGAGAAGCCACGTGGGCCGCTTGGTAATCCAGTCCTTTTAAAGCGGGAACCTTCTGCCTTAGTTCGTGAAAGTGACGAATTGCATGAGCTAGATCGGGTTGGCTACCCTCTTTTAAGTCGTCTGGTTGGAGGGCTGGCCTAAGCGGTGCATCGCTACCGTTGGCTTTAACTCCTTTCCAGGCCGCCTCTTCGCCATAGTAAAGGCTGGGAACACCCGGTATGGTAAACAGCAGAAGGTGAAGAGGGTAGAGGTGCGCTTCGTTGACCAAAGAAGCTACCCGATTGACATCGTGATTTTCAGCAAAGTTGTAGAGACGAAGACCATTGTACACCCCCCCTTCACCAAATTGCCGATTGAGGGACCAAGCGATTTCAAAATAGTTTCCGTCATGATGTGAAGACCAAAGCCCTTTATAAAGTTCGTAATTGGTGATCGAGTCGAGTCCTGTATCTGTCCAATCGCGGTAGTTGCCGTGGACAACTTCGCCGACAAACCAGAAGTCGTGTTTTTTGCTACGACAAAAACGAACTAGGTCTCGAAGAAAATCCTTGTCGATGACATCTGCCGCATCGATCCTGAGGCCATCTATGTCGTAGTCATCTATCCATGATGCGATTGACGAAAAAAGGTATTCGCGTAATGCAGGGTTACTCAGGCGGAATTTGACCAAGTTGAAGTGGCCACTCCATCCTTTGTACGAGAAGGGATCACCATAAGGACTCCGTTTCGAGAAGTCGACACCGTCAAACCAGTCCACGTAAGGGCTGGATTCACCTTTCTGACACAAGTCGACAAAAGGTGGAAATCCTCTTCCGCAGTGATTGAACACGCCATCGAAGACCAAACGGAACCCTTGATTTTTCCACTCTGAGAGAACCGAGGCTAAATCGTCCTTTGTGCCTAGTCTTCGGTCAACTGTTCTGTAATCCGTGATGTCGTAGCCATGACTTACCGATTCCCAAAAGGGTCCTAGCAGAAGTGTGTTGCACCCGAGACTGGCGGCTTGAGCTTTCCACTCGAGTAGAGCTTTGATCCTGGACCTGCTGGGTTGCTTAGGTTCAGAACTGGCTGGGGCACCACACAGTCCCAGGGGAAAAATATGGTAGATGAGGGCATCCCTCACCCAAGAATTGTGTTCGGAAGACATTATTTTCTCCTTTATATATACCGGTAGGTATATTCATATACAAAAAAAAATCATTCTGCTCCCAGGAATTATGAGAACAGGCCGTATAAAAAAGGGCGAAGGATGGGGTCTTCAACACGTGGGTCGAGTCCTCCTTCCCTCAAAAAGGCCCCTGTCCAGTGCTGAAGAAGTCCCAGCCAAGAAAAGGCCAACAAGTGCTCTCTTCCACGCATATTGCCATAGTGGACAGTTGCTTTCGTAAAAAGCTCCTCAAACCTATGGTGAAGTCGGTCCCAGTGGGGTTTTAATTGGACTTGGTGGGTGTTGGCAGGGGGAAGGTAAAGGGCTGATAAAGCAACCCTGAAAAAATCTGGCATCGCTTCGACAACCCCAAACCAAAGTTTCCATTGCTGTTTTAAATAAGTAGGAAGGTCGCCTTCATAGACGGATTGGGTGTCGAGAGCGGAATTCAACCGAAGGAACCCTTGTCGAAAAAGAACTTGTGTAAGACCTTCCCTACTGCCGAAATAGTAATACAGAGTTGGTTTTGTAAGGTCGCAGTTTTCGACAATTTCTTGTATGCCAACTGCTTCAAGTCCTCGTTCAGCAAAAAGTCGTTCCGCTTCTTTCAGCAAGCGTTCAGCATTTTCCTTCATAAAATGAATTATACCGATAGGTATATAAAAAATCAAGGTTTGAGTCAAATTTTAAAGCGGACTGCTTCAATCGAAAAAAAATTGACGTTAAGGTTTTTGTTAAGTATTTTATCGGGAACAGAGTTTAACTTCAAGGAGAATCTATGTCTGTACCCAAGATCGCCGTAATTATTTCAAGTACTCGCGACACTCGTTTTGCCGACAAACCGGCAAAGTATCTTATGGAACTCGCACAAAAACGAACAGATGCCATTTTTGAAATTGTGGATTTGCGCGATTTTCATCTTCCTTTTTTCAATGAAGTGGCTTCGAACTTGTGGGCACCTACTCAAGATCCGAAGGGACAACAGTGGCAGAAAAAGATTGCAGAATACGACGGCTACATTTTCTTGGTTGCTGAATACAACCACAGCATCACGGCGGCCTTAAAAAACGCGATGGATTTTGCCTACCCTGAATGGAACCACAAAGCGGCCGCCTTCTTCGGATATGGAAGTGTTGGCGGGGCCCGAGCTGTTGAGCATTTACGGATGATTTGTATTGAATTACAGCTTCACCCTACAAGAAATGCGGTGCATATTGGCGGAAGTGACTTCTTTGGAGTTTGGCAACAAGGAAAGGCCATTGAAGACCTTCCGAATATTTCCAACAGCGTAACAACGATGATCGATGAACTGATTTGGTGGACTTCAGCCCTTAAGACCGCTAGAATTAAAGCCTAAAAAGGAAAAAACCACATGAAACAAGGACAGCTTCCGTTTCTCGTTGAGGCGGGGATATTACTCGTGGCGATGATACTCGGTGCCTTTCTTGGACGAAAGGCCAAACCTTACGGAAAAGTGAAACTTGGATTTCACCTGTTCTTTTTCTTGTGGTTTTCGATGGGCTACTATTTCCTAATGCAGATTCTGTTCACGCCGAGGGTCTGGTCGGGAGTAGGGATTGCTGTTGCGGTGATGGGTCTGGCTTTGGTCACGCAAGTTGTGACTGGACTAATCCTCCTTCTGACTAAGAAGCCGAATAAAATGCTACCAATACTTCATGGCGGTTCTGCCGTGGTCTTGTTGATTGTGGACGTTACGGCCTTGTTTCTTGCTGGAATTGGAACATGAGTGAATCCATAGATAGCTATATCACCTCGTTTTCTGGATTGCACCATGAGAGACTCGAAGAGCTCAGGGGAATCTTAATTGGCTTATACCCCACCTCTTCGGCTGTCGAAGCCTTAAAAGATCAGTTAACTGGGTTAACGTTTACAAATGGAAAAGAATAAAAAAGAGTCTCGAATCCGTTCGCGAGTAGGACGTGTATTGGCGTTTATAAAGAAATCGCCAAAAAAATATTTAATGACGAGGTTTTGAGATGGGTGTAGACTCAAGCCCAAGGAGAATTCAAAATGAGTCAAAAGAATTTCTTTGTCGATTATTTTGATCGTTTTATAGGCCTTTTAAAAAAGGTTGTGAACGTCAAAATCATTGTCGGGTTTGAGTCCTGGTCTGTTTTGATAGGGCAGTGGATTCTGGTCGCTGTCCTGGTTTTGGGAGCGATCTCAGGCATCAAGGCTTCGGACGGCGATACAGGAACAATCTTCATGGCCTTGGGTATCATGCTGTTAGGCTTTATTCTGATTTTTGTTTCGGCAAAGTTTCTTGACGGTATCACTGGGCTGGTTGCTGCAGCTCCGACGGGCTTTTCAAGCCGGGTCATCCCGGATGTCCTTGGACTAGCTCTTTCGGTAGCGTCGGTCGTTTCAGTCATCTTGATGCTCGTCAACCTTATTAAAGGCGACTTAGCGACCTTTCTCATCATGCTCGTGGCGGCAATTTTATTTTACGTTTTGGCTTGCGCGGTCTTCGATGATGAAGCAACAAATATCCAGGTGGGAAATCAATACTCTCCAGGTGAAGAACTCATTTCGATTCCTCTATTAGCTGTCAAAGCCATCTTAGTCGCCTTGCCTGTAAGTTTCGGAATCCTCTCCTTTGGGACCTTGATCTTTCAGATTTATGCCCTGGCCAGTCCAGATGGAGGAATGCTGATGGCCTTTATGAGCTTTCTTCCGGGAATGAGCTTGGTGCAATCCACGGGCTCGATGGCCTTGATCCCCATACTTTTGCCCCTGTACTTTTACGTTGTGTTTCTCGTCATTAGTTTTCTGGCTGGAATATTGCAGGGGTTACTCTCTTTAAAAAAGAAATCTTGAGTTATTTCTAACAAGACTCAGGGCGGCTAAAGGGGCCGAAGGTACAAACCACGAATCGGCCCCATTGGGCGTTAAGAAGCAAAGGTTATGATTCTTTGGAGAATTTCGTCTATTATAAAATCAGATTTTAATTTGGACGAGGTTTGCTGACATGTATATAACTCGTGCCGTCGAGCCCGTGATCCTCATCATAGCCAAAACCTTTCCAGTACTTTTGGTTACGGGACCACGACAGGTCGGAAAAACGAACCTACGTTACGCTGGATGATCCGCTTTTAAGACGTCTAGCCATTGAAGAGCCTGAACTTTTCTTACAGCGCTTCGAACCTCCTGTCATCATTGACGAAATTCAGTATGCCCCAGGATTACTGGCTGACCGGTTCGCAAATGTTTCACCTAATGCATGCTGTTAGTGAGTCTTTAGCGGGAAGACTTGGTATTGTGCACCTCTTGGGTCTGTCACAAGCCGAGATCGATGGTAGACCAAATGTCCCTTTTCTTCCGGCAAAAGAGGTCTTAGTCCCTAAAAGAAAACAATCCGAGAAGGGGAGTCTTCTGGAGGTGTTTTCGGCCATTCATCGAGGGGGGGCTTGTCGCAAGTAGGCGACGAGCTTGCTTTTTTACGTTTTTTAACGGCAACTGCTGCCAGAAGTGGAAAAATGCTTCAGTATGCAGACCTGGCTCGTGATATCGGGATCAGTCAACCGACAGCAAAAAAATGGCTTTCACTTCTCGTATCTTCGGGTCTCGTTATCCTAGTTGAACCTTGGCATAACAATACCTTAACCCGAATGATTAAAGCACCCAAGCTCTATTTTTTAGATACAGGCCTTTCCGCTTATTTGACGCGATGTTCTACTCCTGAGACTC
>JAJXWL010000066.1 GCA_021781625.1 bacterium | reverse complement strand
CAACAGCGAGTTCCCCATCGGTACAGGAATCTGAAAGCTTACCGAGGTCTGAAACACCGTCATGACGTTGTTTTGGGACAAGAACTGCATGGTTTCGTAAAGATTCTTACTGCCGCCATTATTAACGTCGTACCCAGGGTCAAAGACTGTCCCCCAAAGTGTAGGGTCCAAGGTTTTTAAGTAGGTGTAATACGAGGTGTCGGCACCTGCCGAGGCGTCCCCGTGTCGAATCATCGACAAATTATAGGTGAAGGTACTGTCTGAGGGGCCCCGAAAACGGGCGTTGAGGCGCAGACGGTCCGAGTTGGGACCGATGACCGTGCCCAACGACGACCCGTTATTGGTGTAATCGAGGTAGTTGATTGGGTCTGAGGAGCCCGAAACACCGTTCACATAGTTGCTGTAATTGGTGCTGTTCGGGTTGTCTAAGTAATCGGGAGTGTGAGTGTAAGTATACGGGGTCACAAGGGTGTACTCCAACCCCACCTGCTCTAAAATCCCCGGGTCTGCGGGAGTCCAATCCAAATTGAGGTTTCCGGCGGCTTTAAAGCCAGGGTTTTTCCCCGCTAAGGCACTGACAATGGTAAAGTCGTCGAGGTAGAGCTGGGCTTCGGCCCTCAGTCCGTGCGGAAAGAAATATTTTGCCCCCCCGCCTAAGAAGAGGTTGTCGGTATTCCCGTACATTTCAGACTGCAAAAAGGGGAAGCCTGGAACAAAGTAGCCCAAGTCGATGCGTTGGCCATACACTACTGTTTGGTAGAGGTCGAGCTCGAGGGGACTGGGGGTTCTCCACTGAAAGGAGCTAAAATTCATGTATTTTTCGGGAGCTCCGGGACCTTGACCAGCGACATCGCGGGCTGTAAGTGCCATAAACAAAGATTGGTATGCCGTGTCGCGAGTACGCCAGGTCAACACCATCTGCGGAGCGGCCTGAGCTTGCGGAGATAGAATAATCGAATCGTTTTCATAAGGGTCGACAGCGGTTCGTGAATACCCGGTTTGAAAGGACAAGGCGTCGTTGCCCACGCTTAACGACGTATTGTACGACCACGTCAGGGCAAACTGCTGACCTTTGGCCGATAATGAGGTTTTGTCGACTTTATAATCGCCAGGCAGGGTGATTCCTATCGGGGCCAGCTGAGTGCTGATGTTGTTAATGTCGAGGTTGGGGTCTGTGGAGGTGGTCTCTAGCCCTAAAACGTCGTAGCCGCCGTCTAAATAAACGTAAGGGCCCAACATCCCGCGAAGCTGTTCACTGAATTGGGTGAGCCCGAAGTAACCTCGGTTAGAGGCAAGGCTGTACTGACTCAAGTGAGCATCGGGGTAGGTAAGGTTTTTGAAGTACTTGTTTTCGTAGGCCTTCGCCTTTGCCTGAACTTGGGCGTCGCCGTTTTGTTCAGCTTCGTGGAGCAGGGCTTTCATAAGAATTCCCGAGTAAGGTTCAACCAACGGTAAAAGGCGGATAAACCCTTGGTTTTGCCAGGTTCTCAGGTCATGATAGATAGGGTTGTTCAAATCAGTTAAAAGCTGGGCCGAGATGGGCAGGGCCGCTAAAGTTCCTAAGAAGACAAGTGAAAGAAGTTTGCGCATGGTTAAGGCAGAATATACCGTAAAAAGTAAGGGCGTGTCGTGATGAGGATCGATATTTTTTGCCGTGTGATCGATAACTACGGTGATGCGGCAGTGGCCTGGCGTTTGGCCAAAGCCTTGGTTCACCTGGACCCCAGCCTGACGCTTCGGTTGGTCGTGGAAGGTCGTGAGACTTTCCGCGCCTTAGCCCCGTATACGGGACCGGTCGAGGTTTGGGATGCGGATGATCCCGATTTTGATGCGACTTTAGCCGAAGTTTGGATTGAAGCTTTTGGTGAAAGATCGCCCGAAGCCCTCATTCATCGCTTTTGCAGAGGCCGTACCCAGGAACTACGGTGTCGACTTTGGATTCACTTGGAATATTTGACTGCGGAAGCCTGGGCGTCGGACTATCACCTGTTGCCATCGCCGCAAGGCTTTTCTGGGGTAGAAAAGTACTTTTATGTGCCGGGGTTTCGGCCGGGAACCGGAGGGATCTTTCAAGACGAGGAATTTCTCGCTTGGGGTTCTCGGGATGAAAAAGAGCTGAGGAAAGTTCTTTGGTTTCAATATGCTCCCGGGTTACCTTTAGAGGCTTTCGGAGTGCTCGTTTTTTCGTACGAGCACGATTACACAACTTTAGGAAAAGCCTTGGCCGATTGGAGCACCCGAACAGGGCGAGACGTTGTGGTCTTCGCCGCCGCCGGCAGGTCGCAAGACTTACTAAGCCGTCAAGTCGGCCCCTTGGTTCGGGTCATTGAGCTGCCATTCCTAACCCAACGTGAATTTGATCAGGTGCTGTGGACCATGGATGCTCTGGTCGTACGGGGAGAAGATTCTTGGGCCCGGGCCGTCCTGGCGGGCAAACCGTTTGTGTGGCAGGCCTACCTGCAACCCGAAGGCTGGCAAAGAGTTAAAGTTGAGGCGTTCTTAGAGGTGATGCGCCCTTGGTTTTCGGATCAGGTGCTGTTTGAGCGCTGGGCGAAGTTGCACCGGGAGTTTAATGACCGCAACCTCGAGGGGGAAGGTCGGGGGGATTTCTCCCTTTTATGGGAAGAAGCCCCGGCTTTAGCCCAAGAGCTGGGTAAATTTGCCGCGTATGCGAAAAATCATCTCCGTTTAGAGGCCTCACTGCTGGAATTTCTTAAAAGATTTCAGCTATAATCTTCACTCACACTAATTACCGAGGAATAATTATGATCGCAGCATCCGAATTGAGAGTGGGCGACTGTTTCAAGAACGGCAGTGAAGTCCTGGTGGTCCAAAAACTTGAAGGAACCAAAACTGGCCGCAATATGTCTGTCACCAAATTGCGCGTAAAGAACCTTTTGACCGGCGTGACCGCTGACGCCGCCTACCGCATGTCCGACACGTTCGAAGACGTGACCCTTGATACCAAAAAGATGAATTTTCAGTACAACACCGGCGATACGTTCAACTTTATGGACAATGAAACCTACGAACAGTACGAAATCGAAAAGGAAGACTTAGGCGATGCCCCCAATTTTATTTGGGAAGGCATGGACGTCGAGATCGTCTTTTACGAAGGTAAGCCTGTTTCGGTGAAGCTCCCCATCCTGGTCGAACGCGAAGTGGTTTACTGTGAACCCGGTATCAAAGGGGATACTTCTGGTCGTGCTATGAAGCCTGCTAAGTTGGATACCGGCTACGAAATCATGATTCCTTTGTTCTGCGAACAAGGGGAATGGATCCGCGTGGATACCCGCGACGGGACCTACAAAGAGCGCGTTAAGAAATAACCGGGGTGGTCAGCTAGCTAGTTGACACCTTGGCCGACGTGCGGGACAATACTTGCGAGGATGTGAAATGCCAGACTCGCATTTTTGGGACCTGCTGTCGGCCAACCAACCCTGGAATCTGTTTTTTTATTTTGGTTTGCCCATGGCTATGCTTTTAGTCGTGACGGCGACCGAATTGATTGTTTTGTACCGGCAAGAATCGGTCGGTGCTTGGAAAACCGTCAATATGATCGCTGGTTACGTCGGAACCCTCGCCTTTGCGTGGGTGTTCTACCAGCTTTTCAGCAAAATATGGCTTCCGTTGACCTTGCACACCACGGTGAAGTGGCGCGGCTGGATTGACTTTACGGCCTTAACGACCTACCTAGGCTCCTTTGTGGGGTGGTTGGGGATGATCGCGACCGATTTGCCGTGGAGCTCCCTTCGTAAACAGCCCAAACGCCGCCTTTTAATTCACGCAGGCTTTCTTGGTTGGCTGTTAGCCCTGACGTTTGTCGGCTTATTCCTGACTTTATTAGATTCCCACGCCCTGGGCCTCTAACCTTCGGAGTGACCGACGCTGAACTGGCCTCCCGGGGAGGCCTTCTACCTATCCTACCTCTGTTGCCGGCTTGCCGCGAAGTCTTACGGAAGAACTTTCCCCTATGCCTGACTGCCGAACCCGGTGCCGGTAAAACCTCCCTTCTCCCCCTAGCACTCTTAGAAGAACCTTGGCTAAACGGTCAAAAGGTTCTGGTTTTGGAACCTCGTCGGCTTGCTGCTTATGCCGCCGCTCAACGCGCCAGTGTTCTCTCCGCTAGCGAGGTGGGTCTGTTGGCCGGGTTTCGCACCGGCGAGGAAACCCGTGTCTCAAAGTCTACCCGGCTCGAATTTGTCACCGAAGGCGTCTTACTGCGGCTTTTAAGCCGTGACCCCGCCTTAGAGGGTTACGGTGCGGTGATTTTTGACGAGTTCCACGAACGTACCCTGGAGGGTGACCAAGGTTTAGCTTTTTGTGCCGATGTGCGCCAAAATCTACGAGAAGACCTGCGGTTGGTGGTCATGTCAGCCACGTTGGATACGACTTCTTTACGTGCTGTGTTGCCAGACGCCGTAGAACAATATTCTCCCGGACGGAGCTTTCCTGTTGTCACCAGTTATCACCCCCCACGTCAGACCCAGTCCCTGCGTCAGGCTCAAGGGGGCAGAAACTTTTCGGGTGGTGGTGAGTCTTTAAGCGAGACGACTGCTCGTGTTGTACAAGAGGGGTGGGCCGCTACTACGGGAAGTCTCTTGGTTTTTTTACCAGGGTGGAGTGAAATTCAACAAGTCAAAAGTCTCTTAGAAGCTCCTGCGGCCGAGCGGGGAGAACGGCTGGCCGTTCTTCATGCGACGATGGCACCGGGCGACCAGACAGCTTTGTTGACTCCCAGTGGGCAACGACGAACAATCTTATCGTCCGCAGTGGCCGAAACCAGCCTCACCTTGCCCGATGTAGACTTGGTTCTTGATTCCGGTTGGTCGCGTCTGGTACGAGTGGACCCCCGTACCGGCATGAATAAACTGGTCACCGAACGAGTCAGCCAGGCTTCGGCCGATCAAAGGCGGGGGCGGGCTGGCCGTGTCCGCGAGGGGCAATGCTGGCGGCTGTGGTCTGAGTCGGAAGCCTTAGAACCCTTTACACCCCCACAGATCCTTCGGTCAGAACTTTCGGGTTTGGTTCTGTCCTCGCTGTTATGGGGAGCCGCTCGTCCCCAAGACCTGCGGTGGGTTACCGAACCCCTTCCCGGCGCTTGGGAGCAAGCTTTGAAATTGCTGACCAGCTTGGGGGCCGTTCACGAGAGGCGACCAACAGCTTTGGCCAAAGCCATCGAGACCTGGGGCGTGGCACCTCGTTTGGGCCGCTTACTGTCAGAAGGGGAGACCCTTGGAGCCTTGGCTACTGCCGCGGCCTGCGTCATTGCCCTAGAAGAGCGAGACCCTCGTCCCGAAGCGGATTTTCGTCTGCGTTTACAATTCTCGGGTCTGGCTCATCGACGGTGGCAAAGTCTGTGCCGACGCTTGGGAACAGAACCTCAGGAACCGGACTTGGCCTTAGTGGGACCTCTCTTGGCAAGTGCTTTTCCCGAGCGGGTCAGTCTTCGTCAACGTGGACCCGAAAGCGGACCCCAAGGCCCCGTCTCTCAGTATCAGACCGCCGGGGGGCGGAGCTTAACGGTGACCGGTGCTTTGGCCCGCGAAAGGTGGTTGGCTGTGGCCGAAGCGGACGCCGGTCAGACGTTGGGTCGGATCTGGATGGCAGCTCCGCTCACCGGGGAGCAAGTCCAACAGCTCACTTCCGGTCAAAGTTTGGAGTGGGAGGTTGAAACCCCCTTAGCCCCCAAGCTGTACAAGGTGAAGCGCTGGGGGGCCTTGGTTTTAGAGAAGACCGGAGTGTCCCTGCTTGAAGCACCAGACACCGTGGCGACCGCGTGGGTCCAAGCCGTCTCCGCCCAGGGGGGAAAAGCCTTACCGTGGGAGGCCGAGACCAAAACATGGCTGGCCCGGGTACAAGCCTGGGCGGCCGCAGGAAAAGGGCCGGAGCCGGCGCAGTGGACCGAAGAGGCGCTGGTGGCAGAGCTGAAGACGTGGGCGGTGCCGTTTTTAGATTTCGCCGGCGGACCAGTGTTGACCGCTGAACGACTTAAACAAGCCTTACTGTATCGCTTAGGGCCCGAAGCAGGCCGACTAGAGGCGCAGGTACCCCGTTGGGTGACCTTGCCATCGGGAAAACAACGTCGAATTGAATACGGTCCCCAGGGGCCGTTCTTGGAACTTAAACTTCAAGAGGCTTTAGGGTGGAAACAAGCCCCGCAGGTTTTGGGACGGCCCCTAGTCTTGCACTTGTTGTCACCGGCCGGACGCCCTTTACAGATTACTGCTGACCTGGAAGGCTTTTGGAAAACCTCTTACCGCGAAGTCCGTAAGGATTATCGGGGGCGCTACCCCAAACACGCCTGGCCGGAAGATCCTACGGACCCATCAGAGCTTGATAGCGTTCTAAAACTCCACCCCGTTCGGGGAGGCGGTAAGGACGGAAATACCTCGGGTTCACGATAATCGCTTCGAGCCGGGCTAAGTGGTCGGCACTGAGGTCGCGGACATCTGCGCCGTACCAAAAGTGAGCGGCGGCGTTGATTCCAAAGATTCCAGGTCCCCATTCGATCGAGTTCAAATAGAGTTCCAAAATACGACGTTTACCTAAAATCGCTGTCATGAGGAGGGCTGTTGCGGCTTCTAGTCCTTTGCGTAGGTAGGATTTGTCGGGAAACAAAAACAGGGTACGAGCTAATTGTTGGGTAATCGTACTGCCGCCATAGACAGGACGCCCCAACTTTTGATCGATTTCCCAAGCGTCTCGGATAGCACCCAGATCAATGCCATTGTTGGTCCAAAACGTGGGGTCTTCAAGGCGAACAATCCCTTTTCGAGCAAATAGCGGGAGTTGGAAATACGTCACAAACCGGACGGGGTGAATTTTTTCGCCCTGAATACGACGCAACAGCATTAAGGTGGAAACCGGCGGATTGACGAACTTATACGTCACGGTCAAAACGAGAACCATCCCGAAATAGAGGATCAAGGGGGCAAGAAGGATTCTCACACCTAAACTGACAAGCTGGCGAGGTTTGCTTTTCAGGAAAGGTTGGCTGTTCATAAGTTGTCCATGATGAAATCTTATTCTACCGCCGATACTAAGAAAAATGAAGAGATGGAAACTTCTGTTATCTGCTTTGTGGTGTTTGATGGGGTTTTGGAGTTTGGCAGGTGCCCAAGCTTTTGCCCTGGATATTGCCCCCGAGTACTTGGATCATTCCGATGCCCCTGCCTTGACCACTGCAGAACGAGCCTTGCCCTTTGACGCTTCTTTTTTGCGTTGGGAGGGGGACGATGCCTATTGGCAAGTGGGTCAAGCGCAAATCACCTTACAGGCGTTAGAAAGCTTTACCCCGTGGCAGACGATGACCCTGGTGCAAAAACTCAGCGGGCTCTTGTTGCCTTTAGACCGCTTTGGTGACCAGAATAGCCCGCTCCTGAGGGCTTGGAAAGCCAAACTCGAAGCCTATCTGGCCGCAGAGGCTAAACCTCAAGCCGCAACGCCTCAAGAAGTCTTTAACCCCTTGGCCTGTGTGTGGGACCCAGGTTGGGTACAGCAACGCAATTCTTTGGGGCAGTGGTACATTCACCTGTACCGTCGGAATATCTTGCAAAGCGATGTGGCGAGCCTCAGTCCCTTGGAAGTCGCCCAAGCGGTAAAAGTCCTTACAGGACGGCGCTACAGCAATCAGTATATTTTGAGGCATCTGGAGGCCTTTCGTACTCAGTTGAGGGTTGAGCAGCGCCTCGAATCTCATCTTTCACGGCATAATCCTCGTTGACGGCGGCCCCTGGTTAACCTATCATGGGGGCGGGAGGCGGCGCATGGCTCGCATCATTGTGCCCGAGGCAGAAGCGATTCTGGATCGGGAGTACCCAGTGTTGGACAAAGGCTTTGTCCGATTAGTGGATTACTTGGGCGGGGATGCCCGTATAGTTCAGTCGGCTCGGGTGAGTTACGGCGAAGGCACGAAAACCTTTCGTGAAGACAAGGGGCTGATTGAATACCTCTTGAGGAATCAGCACACCTCTCCTTTTGAACAAGTTAGTTTGACGTTTCACTGCAAGATGCCCATTTTTGTGGCCCGACAGTGGGTACGTCACCGAACCGCAAAGCTTAACGAGATCTCGGGACGTTACAGCGTCATGCGCGATGATTTCTATGTGCCCGAACCCTCGGATATTAGCTTTCAAAGTCAAGACAATAAGCAAGGCCGGGGCGAGGAAGTTCCTGACGCTCTGAAAAGTGATGCCTTAAAGCTATTAACTGAAGGACAAAAGCGAGCCTACGCAGAGTATCAAAGCTTAGTGGAAAAAGGTTTGGCCCGTGAACTGGCTCGTATTAATCTTCCGCTCAGCTTGTACACGGAATGGTACTGGACGATTGATCTTCACAACTTGTTTCACTTTTTAGAACTGCGCTTGGACCCTCATGCTCAGCTCGAGATTCGCCGGTATGCCGAAGTGATGCTGGAACTTACCCGCGCGGTCTCTCCTGTCGCCGTTGAAGCATTCGAGAGTCACATTTTGGGTGGGGTTCGGTTTAGCAAGCAAGAACTTGAAGCTCTGAGACGGTTGGCCCTGGGT